>WREB01000021.1 GCA_009779525.1 Defluviitaleaceae bacterium | reverse complement strand
TACTCCGTTCCGTACATGTGGGGGACCCTCGGGATCCTTTACAACACCACGATGGTGGACGAAGAGGTCGATAGCTGGGACATCCTCTGGGACGAAAAGTATTCGAAGAGGATATTCATGTACGACAGCCTCAGGGACTCGATAGGAGTCGCGCTCTCAAGGCTCGGGTTTTCGGTAAACACCCTTGACGCAAGCGAGCTCGAGGCCGCAAAAAAATCGCTCATCTTGCAGAGGCCGCTCGTTCGCGCGTACATGGGCGACCAGGTGAAGCACAGCATGATCGGTCGCGAGGGCGCGCTTTCGCTCGTGTATTCGGGCGACGCGATTTTTTGCATCGAGGAGAACGCGGAGCTCGACTACGCCGTCCCGTTGGAAGGGAGCAACGTCTGGTTCGACGCGGTGGTGATCCCGGTGGGCACGCAGAAGAAAGCCGAAGCCGAAGCCTTCATAAACTTTTTGTGCGACCCCCAAATCGCGCTCCTAAACACCGAGTACATCGGCTATTCGACCGTCAATTCGGAAGCCTTCAAGCTGCTTTCAGACGATCTGAGAAACGACCCGATCTACTGGCCGCCGGACGACGTGCTCGAGCGCTGCGCGCCGTTTTTGGACCTCGGGCCGTTCCTCGCCGAATACAACAGGGCCTGGACCGAAATACTCGCGTCAAACTGAGAGCAAGGGGGAGGCGGATTTATGCCTGGCAAACAGGTTAGCGTCGGGATCCTCGGGTGCGGATCGTTCGCGAAAATGCAAAACATCCCAAACTGCCTCGCCAACAAGCGGATAAAAATCGAGGCGCTTTGCGACATAGACCCGTCCCGGATGGACGAAGCCCAGGAAGCGTTCGGACTCGGCGGCGTAAAAAAATTCGCGGACTTCGAGACTCTCCTATCCGACCCAAAAATAGAGGCGGCGCTGGCGGCGACGAATCACGACACGCATGTCGCGATGGTGGCCGCCGCCGCAAGACACGGCAAGCACATCCTGATCGAAAAGCCCATGACGCTTTGGCACGGCGATTCGGTAAAGATACTGCGCCTGGTCAAGCAAAGCGGGATTAAGCTTTGCGTCGATTACAACAGGCCTTTCTCGCCGGCGTTCAAATTTATTAAGCGCGAATTCGAAAAGCACAGGGCGAACCCGGTGAACGGCCCCTGGCGAAGCAAGCGCGACGGCGCGATGCCGCGCCTTTACGAGGAAGGCGCGGCCAATTTCGCCATAAACGTGCAGGACGAGATCGATTCTTACGCGCCCGTCCATATCGACGCTTTGCGCGGGGGCGGGCAGGTGGTCGGCGAAAGCTGCCACTTCTTCGACCTCGCGTGCCACATGATCGGCAAGCGGCCGACCCGGATTTTCGCGACGGGTTCGAAGCGGCTCAGCCACGCCGCGATTATCGACTTCGAAGACGGCTCGATCGCGACGATCCACTTTTTTGCCACGGGCACGTTCGACTACCCGAAGGAGCGCCACGAGCTGACATACGCAGGCGCCCTTTTCATAAACGAACATTACGTGGAGGCCTCGGTTTACGGGGCCGGCGAAGCGGTGAAGGAATACTTCGGCTACACAAGGGACGAAATGGAAGGCGAAATCAAAGCGAAGGGCTTAGCTGGCTACCTCGAGCGCCGGGCGCTTATGCAACGGCGCTTTGTCTTGCAAAACGCGATGCCGGCGATGGACGTCGACAAGGGGCATTATGATCTGCTCGACGGGTTCGTCGACTCGATACTTAAAGGCGGAATAGCGCCGGTCGACGAGCGGAGGGGCCTGAGGGCGACGTACCTCGCGAATCTAGCCAACGAATCGATACGGACGGGAATGCCGATGCCGGTTAACAGGGACGAAATGGAGGTATTCGTAATATGAGCGAGAAACTTACGGCGAAAATCGAACAGATTAACGGGCGAAACGTCTTTTCGGTAAACGGGAAGCCGATTTCTTACGCGGCTTACGCCGACCCGATCATCCACGGCGGAGAGGACGATTGGCTCGCGCGCATACGCGACTTCGTCGAGAGCGGGGTAAAAATATTCACCTTAGCCGCGCCTCCGGACGACCCGGCTTGGGTTTGCGGGGGGAAGCCGCTAAAAAATACCGGGAGGGTTTCGATCAAGCTCGACAGGCAGGTCGAGCTCGTCAAATCCCTTTTGCCGGACGCGCTGTTTTTCGTCAGATTCGGCGACATCGTGCCTGACGGGTTCGCGGACGAAAACCTCGGGCACATGCAAAAGCCCTCGAACGCGGGGGACGAGTTTGACGGCACGTTCATGACCGCGTGGTACGAGGAGCCCCAAAAATGGTCGCAGGTTTCGCTCGCGTCAAAGCTCGGGCAGGAGATGCAAAACAAACAGTACGAGACGCTTATAAACCACTGCGAGTCAAGGCCCTGGGCCGACCGCTTGATCGGCTACCAGATTCTCGCCCACGGCGAGGGCGTGACCCTTATAAACGTCGCGGGCCATATGTTCGACTGCTGCGACGAAATGCAGGCCGCCTTCAAGGAATGGGTGAGGCGCAACTACGCGGACGAGGCCGCGCTTCGCCGCACGTGGAACGACGAAACCGTTTCGTTCGAGTCGGTCCGCGTCCCGACGGACGACGAATGGAGGCTCGAGCGGAAGACCGCGTTCCAGTGGGCCGACGGGAAGCAATTCGCAAAAATGAGGGACTACTTCAAGCTGCAGCGCGAGCTGTTCATGGAATGTCATAAGACGACGATCCGGAGGATACACGCGCTGCTTTCAAAGCGGCCGGTACTTTTCGGGATCGATATGGCTAAGCAGCCGATGCTCGGCTGGCAGCACAACCTGGCGTTCTTCGGCTACGGCTTGAACGAGCCGGGCCACGATTGCCCGAACATAATCACCGCTTCGGGCGGCTGCGACATAGGGGAGCTCCTCGACGAACCGGGCCTCGACATGCTAGTCACCCCTGCGGACTATACCGCGAGGACCGTCGGCTACGCATGGGAGGCCGAAGGCATCGCCGAGTCGATGCGCATACGCGGCAAGGCGCTTTACGCGGAAAACGACGCAAGAACCTTCAATCCGGGGCAGGAGGACCACACGATAGGCGCGTTCAACACTCCGGACGAGGTTAACGCCGGGTTCCTTAGGAACGCCGCGTGGTCGCTTACGCGCGGGCAGATGGATTATTGGATGATCGCGGGCGGCAAGTACTTCCACCATCCGGTCGTGCAGGAGAAAGGCGTCCGAGCCGCGCGGCCGCTTAGCGATCTGTCTCCAAGCCTGCCCTACGCCGAGACGGAGCACGCCGTCGCGATGGTGATCGACGACTTCAGCCCGATGTACGAAAACGGGACCTCGGGTTTCCAGAACCTGTCCGTGCTCTGGCAGCGGATGCTGGGCCTCGCCCACTGCGGAATACCCTACCGGCTTTATCTTTTTTCCGATTTGGAAAAAGATGCGATGCCCGACTACCGCTGCTATTTGTTCCCGAACATGTTCTACATGGACGAAAAACGGATGGACCTCTTAAAGTCCAAAATTTTTAAAAACGGAAAGATCGCCGTTTTCGGGCCGGCGACCGGGATAACGGACGGAAGCGCGCTTTCCGCCGGATGGGCAAGCCGCGTGCTTGGCGTCGAGATGGAGCTCGTGCGGCGCGAGTCGCCGCGGCGCGTGATAATCGGCGGAAGCCACCCGATCGTCAAGAACATACCATCGAATTATGTTTACGGAGACAGCTTCCCCTACGGTCCGGTAATAATTCCCGCGAAGGGCGCGGTCGAACGCGCTGGCGGATGCGTGCTCGGCGAGTCGACCACGTTCTTCCTGGTAAACCGGCCCGGCCTTTTCGTCCGCGACGCAGGCGATTACAAAGTGGCGTGGAGCGTAGCCGCGCCAATTCCGGCGTGCCTGCTTCGCGAACTCGCGCGTTTCGGCGGCTGCCATGTCTGGTGCGAGGACGACGAGGTCGTCCAGGCGTGCGGCAACGTCGCGTCGATACACACCGCAAAGGCCGGGACGAAGACGCTGAAACTTCCGTTCGCTTCGACCGTCGACGACCTGGTTTCCGGAAAAAAAGTTGGGGAGAGGCTCGGCGAAATCAAGATCGAGATGTCCGCGCCCGAGACGAGGATCTTTGCGTTCCAGTCGGCCGGCGGCCGGCGCTGAAGATAAAAAACGGTTACAATAGCAAACCGACGAAAAGTTTCTTGACAAACGTTACAAATATGTTACATTTTACTTAATTTCATTAAGGAGGTAACAAATGAACAACAGATTTAAGATGATTATCGCCGCGCTGCTTGCGGTCGTCATGGTACTCGCGCTCGCGGCCGCGTGCGGCGGTTCCGGCGATTCCGGCGTCAACGCGACCAACACCCCGACTCAGGCGGCCGGCGCGGCGTCCGATACGGACGCGACTCCGAAGCGCGACATAGTCACGCTCAGCTTCAAGACCTACCACGCGCCCGACGACGGGCATCCGACCCATAAGGACACCCCGCTCGGCCAGTTGATACTCGAAAAGTTCGGCGTGATCATCGACTGGCGCCCGTCAAACTATCAGGACGCCCTGCAGGATCTGGTCACGGACATAGCCGCGGGCACCATCACCGACATGTTCTGCTCGTACGCCTCGCCGCAGCAGCCTTCGACCCTCGAGGTCAAAAACAAGGCGGCCCGCGAGGGAGTGCTCGAGGACATCAGCGGCCTGCTAAACAAGTACCCGGTGCTTAACAACGCGGTAAAGAAGGACAATTTAAGCGCATACTTCCAGCGCGTAGTCTACAACCCGGACTTCGACGGCTCCATCTATTTCCTGCCGACGGGCACCGAAATCAACCCGTGGGTCAGCGGCTGGGGGCTCTACATCAGGGGCGACGTCGCCGAGGCGCTTAACGTCCCGATACCCGACCCGTCGATCCAATCGACGAACGACTTTTATAACCTGCTCGTTCGCATCCGCGACGGCAACTTCGTCGACATCAACGGCCGCGAGATTTATCCCTTAGGCTTCGTCGCGCAGTGGACGCACATAGTCACCGCGATGACGCGCCCGTTCGATTTCGGCGGGGCAGCGCGCTTCGGGATAATGGACGGCAAGGTAATGCACCAAACCGAAACCAACTTCGCGCTGGACCAAGTCATGTGGGTCCGCCGCCTCGCCGCCGAAAGGCTGCTTGACCCGGAGGCGCTCTCCCACACCTACGACACCGGCGTCGACAAAATGACTCAGGCGCGCTACGGCGTCACCTGCTATTTCAGCATGCAGCCGCTGGCCACCTGGGGGCCGTACTCGACCGCGCTCCACGCGAGCAACCCCGAGATGACCTACCAGCCGCTCGGCAACATGGTCACGCACCGCGGCACCAACGAATACGTGATAAGCAGCAGCCGCGGAACCACGATGCTTATGTTTAAAAAAGGCGCGAACGTCGACCGCTGGCTCGAAGTCGCCAACTGGGCGAGCGGCAAGGAAGGCCGCGCCGCCATGAACATGGGCGTCGAGGGCGAAAACTGGTTCTGGAATTCGGACGGCTACGCGCAGTTCACCGACGCGTCGTTCGAGGCCCGCCAGGAAGACGCCAAGCAGTACGGCCTCGACGTGGGCGTATTCGGGTACATAACGACGATCAACCCGACCGACGCGCTGGAAACCAACCCGTTCGGCGGCCGCGGCGATTCTGTCACCCTCCAGAACGACCCGGGCAACTCGGCCGCGATCGAATTCAACGGCAAGGCGACGATGCCGAACGTGCGCGTGACCGACGCGCTGCAGATGAACATCCTCGTCGGTTTATATGACCCGGATAAGTACGAGATCCTGCAGCCGCTCCTAAACGACAACTATTGGGACACGCTGCTCCAGTGCTACCTCGCGGGTTCGGACGCGGAGGCGAAGACGATCCTCGACGGATACGTCGACACGCTCAAGCGAAACGGCCTCGACGACTTGAACGCCTGGCTATGGGAAGAATACAACAAGGACCTCGGGCTTTGGGCCGACTACACCACCGAAGTCCAGTAACGCAAACGACTAAAAAATAATAAGGAAACCCCCTGCGCGGGGGTTTCCTTTTATCCGGAGGGGGGGCTTGGAATGAGTAAGCCGTCTGACAGCGAAGGCAAGCCGAAAAGGGAGAAGCGCAGGTACAAGGCCCTGTTGATCGAATACCACCAGTTGTATTTATTCCTGCTTCCGGCGATCGCGTTCTACATACTTTTCAGCTACATTCCGATGTACGGGGTCTCGCTCGCTTTCCGCGAGTACCGCTTCGACAAGGGGCTTTTCTTCAGCCCGATCGCGAACCCGTGGTACAAGTATTTCCGCTCCTTTTACAATTATTACAATTCGTGGGGCATCATCCGGAACACGCTTGTGATCAATTTTTTCAAGATAATCCTATATTTTCCGATGCCGATCATCTTCGCGCTGATGCTGAACGAAGTGAGGAGCAACCGTTTCAAGCGGGCGATACAGACGGTTTCCTACCTGCCGCACTTCATGTCGTGGGTCATCGCGTACGTCCTCATCTATCAGTTCCTCGCGCTCGACACGGGCATTTTCAACGAGGTCCGCGCCCTTTGGGGGCAGCCGAAGATTTTCTTCACAAACGACATCCAGTATTTTTATCCGGTCATGTTCATCTCGCACATATGGAAAAACATAGGCTTCAGCGCGATCATATACTTAGCCGCGCTGGCCGGGGTGGACCCGGAGCTGCACGAAGCCGCGACGATCGACGGGGCGGGAAGGTTTAGGCGGATGTGGCACATATCGCTGCCTTCGATCCGCTACACCGTCGCGATGCTGTTCATTTTAGGCCTTAGCCAGGCGCTGAGCGCCGGCTGGGACCAGATATACCTGCTTCGGACGCCAGGCAACATGCGGATCGCGGACATACTTGACACCTACGTAATCCAGGTCGGCCTGAAGGAGGGGCAGTTCGGCTACGCTTCGGCGGTCGATCTGTTTAAGAGCGTGATAGGGCTTACGCTGATCTTCATCACCAACTCGATCGTCAAGAAAATGACCGACAAAGAAATCGCGCTGTTTTAGGGGGGGGCAAAAATGGGCATAAGAAAAACTTCGGTCTTCGACGTAGTAAACATAATCATTTTGTCCCTGATCGGGTTCGTCACGTTCTACCCGCTCTACAACATGTACGTCTACGCCTTCAACGACGGGCTGGACTCGCTGCGCGGGGTGCTCTACCTGTGGCCCAGGCAGCCGACGCTATTCAACTTCCGGCTCGCGTTCCAAAACGAGAGGCTGTTTCGGTCGTTCATGGTATCGCTTGCCAGAACCGGGATCGGCACGTTCATCACGCTGCTATGCACCTCCTCGATGGCGTACGCGCTTTCTAAGCGCAGGATGCCGGGTTATAAGGCCCTCTCGATGTTCTTCTTTATAACGTTCATCTTCAACGGCGGGCTCATTCCCTACTTTCTAACGATCAGGACGCTTGGCCTGTACGACACCTTTTGGATACTCCTGATCCAGGGAGGCATCTACAGCTACTGGTACATGGTGCTCTTCCGCTCGTTCTTCGCCTCCATACCGGACAGCATCGAGGAATCCGTCAAGATCGACGGCGGCTCGTACGCGACGATCTTCGCGAGGATGATAGTGCCGTTATCAAAACCGGTATACGCCGCGATCGCGCTTTTCACGGCGGTCGGCTACTGGAGCGAATGGTTCACGGGGCTTTTCTTCATCAAAAACGTGAAGCTCGTCCCGCTTCAGACGCTGCTCCAAAAGATAATGTTCGAGTCGAACGCGATACAGGAACTGATGAAGATGTCCGGCGGAAACCTCGCCAACTCGAACTTCAACGTCACGCCGAACGGGCTCAGGCTCGCGATCGCGGTCATCACGATAACCCCGATCATATGCGTCTACCCGTTTTTGCAAAAATATTTTATCAAGGGCATCATGCTCGGCTCGATAAAGGGTTAGCGTATTCGATTGGCGGAAGGCGGTTGTTGCCAGGTGCAGTGGGAGCTTTTGGACGCGGCGTCGCTTTCGGCTGCGGCTTCGGATAAATCGGACAAGACGGACGGGCCGGGCGGGCTCTGCGTAGTTCCGCTCGGCGTGCTTGAGAAGCACGGCCGGCATCTCCCGCTTGGCACCGACGTGATCTGCGCGCATTCGATCGCACTTAGGGCCGCCGAAATCGAGCCCGCGGTGGTGTTCCCGTGCTTCATTTTCGGGCAGATCGCCGAGGCGCGCCACTTGCCCGGCGCGGTCTCGGTCGCGCCGGAACTCTACGGCCCGATGCTCGGCGCCACGCTCGACGAAATCGGCCGAAACGGCTTCAAAAAAATAATCCTTTACAACTTCCACGGCGGCAACGTCAACTGGCTCAGGTTTTTTGTCGATTGCCTGCCGCGCGAGCAAAAAAGCTACCTGACGTATCTGTACGATGTTTTGGTTCCGCCGGAGGCGCTTGATTCGCTAGAAACTTGCAACGGCCACGCGTGCGAGCTCGAGACGAGCCTTATGCTCTACCTCAGGCCCAACCACGTGAACATGGAAAAGATTCCGGCCAACCCGGCCGAACCGCAAGACCGGCTCCAGGACCTTCCCCTGGCCAAGACCCCGCTCAATTGGTACGCGGATTTTCCAGAGCATTACGCGGGCGACGCGCGCAAGGCTTCCGCAAAAAAAGGCAAGCTTATCTATGAGGCCTGCGCCGCGAAGCTCGCGAAATTTTACCGAAGTGTAAAGGAAGACGGGCAGCTGCAAAAGCTCGACGCCGAATTTTTTTCGCGGGTCGAAAAAATCGGAATAAAGTAATACGCCGGCGGTCGATGAATCGATCCGCCGGTTTTTTTGCGGTTCCAGCGTTTCTTAAAATATGAAGCAAACCGGCGAATTCATTGAGTTTAAAATTTTTTCGGGTGCCATATGGAAAAAAAAGTGAACGTCGGGATCATCGGGTGCGGCGCGTTCGCGGCCAATACTAACAAATTCCTGCTTTCTAATCCGCTGTACAGCGTTCGCGCGGCGTGCGACGTCAACCTTAACGCCGCGGAGCAAATCGCCGGGGTAACCGGCGCCGCTTATTATACGGCGGACGCGGAAAAAGTTTTTTACGATCCCGATATCGACGCCGTATTCATAACCACCCGCCACGATTCTCATGTCGACTACTCGGTCCGCGCGGCGAAAGCCGGCAAGCACGTCTTCTGCGAAAAGCCGATGGCGCTTGACCGCGCCGGCTGCCGGAAGATTGCCGAGGCGGTGAGGCAAAGCGGCGTAAAGTACAGCGTCGGTTACAACCGGGGGCTCGCGCCGATGATAGCGAAGGCGAAGGCGCTTATGGCGTCGCAAGACGACAAAAAAATGATCTATCACCGCATACAGGACCCGTTTCCCGCCGCGCACTGGACCAACATACCGGAAGTCGGCGGCGGCCGCTTCGTCGGCGAGGGCTGCCACATTTTCGACCTGCTTTGCCAATTGGCCGGATCCGCGCCCGTGCGCGTCTACGCTTCGGGCGGAATCTTCTCTAAGTCGGAGCTGGTGAAGATCCCCGACTGCGCGGCGGTGACGATCACTTTCGCCGACGGTTCGGTCGGGATGACTTTGATAAGCGGGACGGGCAGCGCAGGCGTCCCAAAAGAATCGACGGAAATCTACGCCGGTTGCAAGGCGATCATGATCGAAAACTTCACGCGGATGTCTTATTTCGGCTACGAGGGCCGCGAAAGGACGAACTGGGAGTTTGACGCTCCGGACAAGGGGATGGAAATCGAGTTCGACCTTTTCGCGAAATCGGTCGCGTACGGGACCGAGCCTCCCAACGGGCTTGCGAACGCGGCGAGGGCCGCGGTCATAAGCTACATGGTAAACGAGTCGGTCGCTTCCGGGGAGCCGATCCCGATTTGCGAAGCCGACTATGTCTTTTAAAACGCGCATGATTAAAATCGGCGCCGTA
>WREB01000020.1 GCA_009779525.1 Defluviitaleaceae bacterium | reverse complement strand
CGGATCACGTACGTCGATTTGTCGGACGAACCCGGCTACATGGACGAATACACGGCGGCGCTGTTTCTGCCGCATACCGATTCGGGATTATTCATATGAAGGGATGGTTTTAATGATCGAGCTGAAGCTTAAGCCGGCGGCGCCAATTTCCATGAAGCAAATCGGCGGGGACTTAATTTTTACGATACCGCCCGAAGGCGGCGAAATCCATGTCGAGGGACTTCCCTGCCTGGATAAGATGAAGCACATCGTGATGGATGTGACCGCGCGCTCGGACATGCAGCTTCCGGTCGCGCTTAATTTTTACAAGGAAGTCTCGAGCGATCCCCAAATTAGGGTTACGACTTCGACAATCCCGGGGATCCGCGCCGTCATGTCGATCGACTTGGGTTGGCTCGACAGTTCTAGCGTTTTCAAGCCGAGGACGCCGGGAAAGCTTAAGACGGTGGTGGTCGGCGCCGCGATGGAAGTTTCGGAGGTTTCTAAAATAACGCTTCGCTTCCGAAACTACCACATGGCGGCGGAATACGTCGTGCATAAAATATATTTGTCGAGCGAACCGCCCGAAACGGGTATTCGCGAGCCGAAAAAAATCGTCGACCGGTTCGGTCAGGTTTCCGTCAGGGACTGGCCGGGCAAAACCAAAGAATTTTACGAGATGAAAGAACGCCTTACGGCGCTTCGCGACGCCGCGAAAAAATCCGTTGCGGAAGGCAAGGCTTTTCCCGCCCGTTTCGGTTATTCCAAATGGGGCGGGGATTTTGGCAACAAACTTTCCGCTGGAACTGGCTTCTTTTCGGTGAAGAAACAGGGCGATACCTGGCACCTTGCCGATCCGGACGGCTACGCGTTCTTCAGCGTCGGCTTGGACTGCGTCGGGACAAACACGGGCGGCGCGATCACCGGGATCGAGGAATTGTTTTGCGAGCTGCCCGACCGCGGCGAGTTCGCGGACGCTTATTCGGTATCGGGCGGCCGCCTTGGCGGGAGCGTCGAATACCTTGACTTCTACAGGGCAAACATGATTCGCGTTTTCGGAGGCGAATGGTTCGAGGCGTACTGCGAAATCACCGAGCACCTAATGATGGAGATGGGCTTCAACACCATCGGCAACTGGTCCGACGAGGAGTTCATAAAAAAATCGTCTCTTCCCTACGTATTGCCGCTCGCGGGCTTTCCCGCGACCGAACGTTCCATATTCCGGGACATGCCCGACGTGTTCAGCGCCGAATACGAAAAAAGCAGCGAAAGCTACGCGGCCCAGCTAAAAGAGTTTGCGGGCGACAGGCGGCTGATCGGTTACTTCATGCGGAACGAACCCGAATGGGGTTTTTCGGAAGACATCAACCTCGCGCTCGAAATGTTTCGAAGCGACTATCCGTTTGAGAGCAAACGTGCGCTTTGGGCCGATTTAATGAAAAAATACAAGGACGCAAAAACGCTTTCAAACGCGTGGGGCGTTGCGATGGGCTGCGAAAAGTGCCTGATGGGGCTTACGCTTGACGACCTAAAGGGCGAAACGTGCCTTTCGGACCTGAGGGAATTTTCAAAGCGCCTTGTCGAACGCTACGTGGACGTCCCAGCAAAGGCGCTTCGCAAGGTCGACAGAAACCACCTTAACCTCGGGATGAGGTACGCCTATATCTCGTCCGAATCGATGTTCGAGGGCTGCGGCGAAATCGACGTCTTCTCGATCAACTGCTACCATTACGAACCCCGAAGGGAAGTCATCGAAAAAATCATGGATAAATGCGGGAAGCCTTGCGTCATCGGGGAATACCACCACGGGGCGAACGACCGTGGAGGTTTCGGCAATTCGCTTTACGGCGTCGCCAACGCCTTTGAACGCGGCGTCGCGTACAGGTACTACGCCGAACAGGGCGCGGCGATACCGCAGCTTTTGGGCTGCCATTACTTCTGCATCGGCGACGAGGCGTCGCTAGGCCGCTTCGACGGCGAAAGCTGGAACATCGGCTTCATAGACGTCTGCCACCGTCCGTACGAAGAGATGTTCGACGCCGCGGTGAAGACGCACGAGCGCCTCTACGCGGTCAGGACGGGCAAAGTAGCGCCTTTCGCTACGCAGGCGATCTCCGCGCCTACTAATTCGTATTGATAGCCGAATTTTAATCCCAAAAAATAAAACGGCCGTATGGGTTTGCCCCGACGGCCGTTTTATACTAAAACGGTTAGCGAATCGATCACTTTCTTTCGCTTTTCGATGCGTTCGAGCAGGCCGCCGATGTCGGACCTGCGCGGGTTAATCCTGTATGAACCTACGTTGACGCCAAGCGTCGGGTATTCGTTTCCGTATAGATTGTAGTCGAGCAGCCTGACGCCTTTGTGCTTGTACTTTATTATCCCGAAATGGACGTAACGCTTTACGCCTACCGAAACGCAGTATTCGTGGATAGCCCGGGCGACTTCCAAGCTTTCGTCGCCAGCCCTTCGCATCAGCTCGTCGTAATTGGGGTTGAAGCTTTTGAAGAGCTGGCGGAACTCGCAGTGCGCGAAATGGAGGCGGGCCGGCGTCTTGCGGACGTCCGGCGACTGCTCGAACAAACGCATCGCGTCGAAAATTTGCGGATATTCCGGATAATTGAACACGGCGCTTTCGCCGTCGTTTTTATATTCGAGCCCCGTCGGCGCAAGCCGGGTTATGAGTTTTTCCGCCGTTATGCCCTTTTCGGCGTATGCCTTGCTTTTATTCAACCTATCCGAAGCCGCGCCCCAATCGCCGGCCGCGATGGCGATTCCGCCTGATTTTGGCGACGGCGCGCCATCACGCGATATTCTTTCAAGCAAGTCCCTGTACTGCCTTGGGGACGCCGGAAGGTAATTGTCGGCGTTCGCGTACATGTCGTCGCAAAGCCTGCCGAAATATTCGCGCCACTGCGCGCATCCCGCGGAAACATCCGCGCCGCACTTCGCCTTCGCTTCGTCGTTAAGCGAAACCTCAAGCGGCACGAGCCCGACCGCCCACCACCAAACCTGCCGGTGGAAGTCCGAAGGGAACTCGCTTTGGCTGCGGTCGAACGTCACAGTACGAACGAGACGCGCCCGAACGGGACGCGAAGCTCCGGCTCGCCGAATGAGCCGTCCGCTTCGTCGATTTGGTGAAGCGAGAGGAATCCGCTACGCTCGTTGGCGATCGCCAGATATTTTTTTTCGTTAATATCGACGATTTCGATATGCCTCGGCCATTTTCCCGCGCAGCCGTAATGCCCCGCGACTTCGAGCGAACCGTCGGCTTTGCGCTTGAGCGCCGCGATTACGTCCGGGCCGCGGTTTGCGGCGTAAATAAAACCCTCCCCGCCCGAAGCGGGAAGGAAGCAGATGCTCGAGCCGTAGCTTGGGCCGTCAAAGCCGTCCGGCAGGATACTTGTGCGCTGCCTTTCCTCGTAAGCGTTCGCCCCGCTTTCGGTAAAACGGTAGACTTCGTTTGAATATTCGGTGATGACATAAATGTCGCGGCCGATTAAAATCAGGTGCCTCGGGCCCGCGCCGTCCCCGAGCCTTGCGCAGCTTTCGTATTTTAATTCGCCGCCGCTTACGGAAAACACGTTTACGATGTCCTTCGCTATGTCGGCGGAATACAAAAGATTTTCGTCGGCCGAAAAAACCGCGCAGTGCGCGCGCGAATCGCCTTCGCCCGCCACATAGCTTACAAAGCCGCCGAAGCCGCTTCGGCCGACCTTCGCGGTGAAGACGTCCCCGTTGCCGTAGCAGGCGCCGGCTACCGCCTCGTGCTTTTTCGAATACGCCAAATGGCAGAGGCTGCCGCCCTTAACATCGAGCGCGCCGCAAAGCGAATAGCCGCCGTTATTTTTCGCGAACATATAGACGCGCCCGCCGTCCGCGGCCTCGCCCGCGCCGAAAATTACATCCCGTTCTTCGTCTGCGCACATGAAGCTTATGCCTTCGATTCCGCTCTCCCAGACGAAACGACCCAAGCCGGTATCGTAAACGCCCGCTGTGTCTCCTCCATTGCCTTCAGTCGAACCTCCGTAACCCGATATCAAAAGCCACATACGACCACCTTCAAATAGAATTGTGCAAGCCCGCCCGCATGTTTCCATCGCGTCCGCAATGCGTTATTATAAGTCAAAGCGCGCCGCCGAAACAACAAAGGCGCGTTAATATAGGAAGGCGGGTGGCTGCGATTTCGTACGATTTTTTATTTAAAAACGGCCATGTGATCGACCCTGCTAACGGAATCGACCGAATGGCGGACGTCGCGGTCTCAGACGGAAAGATCGCGCGCGTCGAACGGGACATTCCCCCCGGCGGGGTAAAAATAATCGACGCCGCGGGCATGTACGTCGTCCCGGGAATCATCGACATCCACGCGCACGTCTACACGCTCGAGCCGTTCGGCGGCAACCTAAGCATCGACGCGGACACCCATTTGATAAAATCGGGCGTCACCACCGCGGTCGACGCAGGGACGACGGGTTGGCACCATTTCCCGAAATTTTTGGAACATGTGATCGAAAAGTCAAAGATACGCATACTCGCCTATTTGAATATCGCCAACAAAGGCATGGTCGAATGGGGGGCGGAGCAGGTCTACGCCAACATGCAGGCGGAAGTCGCGGCGGAAGTCGCGGCCGCGCACCCCGAAGTCGTCGTCGGGATCAAGGCGGCGCATTACTGGCCGGGCCCGAAGCCATTCGACGCCGACCATCCGCCGTGGGCCTCGACGGACAAGGCGATCGAAGCCGCAAGGCTTTGCGGCCTTCACGCGATGATCGACTTCCAGCCGAACCTGCCCGAATGCCCCTACGAAGACTTGATCCTAAAAAAAATGCGAAGCGGCGACATCCATACGCACGTGTTCGCGACGCAATTTCCGACGGTGGACGCAAACGGCCGGGTCTACGCGCATATGCGCGAGGCGCGCTCAAGGGGCGTCTACTTCGACCTCGGCCACGGCGCCGGAAGCTTCTGGTTCAGGAACGGCGTCCGCGCGCTGCTAGACGGCTTCCCCCCCGACACGCTATCCACCGACATCCATACCGGAAGCATCCGCGGGGCGGTGCTCGACATGGCGCATGTCATGTCAAAATTCTTAAACATGGGCATGAGCCTTAACGAAGTAATAATGCGTTCGACGGCGATGCCCGCGAAGCTGATAAACCGCCCGGCGCTCGGCAGCCTTTCGGTCGGCGGCGAAGCGGACGTTGCGGTTTTTCAAATGCTTAGCGGCGACTTCGGTTTTATCGACTGCGGAAGGGCGAAAATAAAGGGCGACAGGATGCTCGAATGCGCGATGACCATGCGCGGCGGGGAAATCCTCTACGACGGCCGCGGCCTTTCGATGCCCGAATGGAAGGACGCGCCCGAGGCATACTGGAAGTCGCCTTACCGAGGCGACGCGAGATAAATTTTTATCAAAACAAGGAGGCCGCGATGCACATTTACGACAGGCTCGGCGTAACAAGGGTGATAAACGCGCTCGCGACGGTGACGAGGCTCGGCGGTTCGATAATGCCGCCGGAGGTGGTCGAGGCGATGCGCGAGGCTTCCCGCCATTTCGTCGACATACGGGAACTCCTCGACAAATCCGGCGAGTACATCGCCGATCTGACGAATAACGAAGCCGCGTTCGTATGCAACAGCGCGGCATGCGGCGTGCTGCTTTGCGTCGCCGCAGCGATTTCTAACGGCGACGCATCCGAGGCGGCGGCGCTGCCTTTCTTGGCCGGCCAAAAAAATGAAATCGTATGCAATCATCACAAACCAAACGGCTTCGAACCGTCGATCACGTGCGCGGGCGCCAGAATAGTCGAATACGGAGACCCCGAAAGCGCTACCGAGGAAATGCTTGAAGCTGCCGTCACGGAAAGGACCGCCGCCGTCTTCTCGTTCCATTACGGACTGCTTGATTCGAAGCGCGGGCAGCTCCCGCTCGAAACGCAGGCGAAAATCGCGGCAAATCACAGAATCCCGTTCATCATTGACGCGGCGGCTCAAATTCCTGGGCGCGAAAACTTATGGAAGTACACGCGCGATATCGGCGCGGACGCCGCGATATTCAGCGGCGGAAAAGGGCTTCGCGGGCCCCAGTCCTCCGGGCTGATAGTGGGGAAAAAGCGTTTCGTCGAAACGGTGAGATCGATCGGCTTCCCCAATTCCGGTATCGGCCGCACGATGAAGATCGGAAAAGAGGAAATCGCGGGGCTTGTCGCCGCTGTCGAGTTATGCGTGAACGCCGACGAAGCCGGCGTTATCTGTGGCTACGAAAGGGACGTGCGCAGGTTCGTTCAGGCGTTCGACGGTGAGGACGCGCTCGAGGTTTTCCGCGAATACCCGAGCGAAGCGGGCCAGCCGATGCCGAAGGCCGTAATCGGCTGCGTGGAGGGTAAGCTTATGATCGACTCGAAAGGGCTCTGCGAGGCGCTAAAATTAAACGACCCCGTAATATATGCCGCGCTTATCGACGGCTTCGTCCATATCAATCCGCAGACGCTGGAAGCCGGGGAGCTTGATATAATAATAAAAAAAATAAAAAAGATCGTGAGCAAAAACAGGATAGCCTGACGGAGGGGAACGACTTGAACGCTGAGCGGGAATTAGCCAGAATCGGCATAAAACTTGATGGGATCGACCACTCGGGCTGCGGGGTGGTGCCGGTTCGAAGATGCGGCGACATGCTGTTCGTTTCGGCCAGTTATCCCGCGGACAAAACGAGGGGGCGCGTCGGCGCCGATTTGACCGAGGAGGAAGGCTACGAAGCCGCGAGAATGTGCGCGACGAGCATGCTTGCGATACTTAAAGATTATCTCGGCGATCTGGATAAAATCGAGGAATGGGTGAAGGTGCTCGGGCTCGTAAACTCGGGCGGCTGTTTCGACAGGATGCCCAAGGTGATAAACGGCTTCTCGGACGTCATCGTTTCGGCGTTCGGCGCGAAGGGGCGGCACGCCCGCTCCGCGATGGGCACGGCAAACCATGAGTCGGGCTACGCCGTCGCGGTCGACGCGATAGTGCGGATCAAAAGCTGAGCGTGCGCTACGGCAAAATGCTCGAGGGCGCCGAAGCGCTTATAACGGGCGGCGCGTCAGGCATAGGCGCCGAGTGCGCGAGGCTTTTCGCCTCGCACGGCGCGCGCGTAACCGTCGCGGACGCGGACGTTTTGCGCGGTGAAAAAACGGTCGCGTCGCTTCCGGGGTTCGGCGCGCTTGCCCACGAATTTATTTTTGCCGATTTCAGGGATACCGGAAGCCTGTCCGCGCTTGGCGGGTCCTACGGCGTTTGGGTGAACTCGGCCGGCTTATACCGCGCCGCTTACGCCGACGAACTTGACGACAATGATTTTTACGAATTATTAGCCGTCAACCTAACCGCGCCGATTGCGCTGACGGAACAAATAATTCCCGAAATGGCGAGGCGCGGAGGCGGCTCGGCCGTCTTGTTTTGCGGCGAATACGCGCTTAGCGGCCATCCGGGCGTCTCGGGCTACGCCGCCTCAAAAGGCGGGCTTTTATCCGCGGCGAACGCGTTCGCGTCGGAATACAAGGGCAAAGGCGTCCGCGTCAACTGCGTGCTTCCCGGCGCGAACGCCGGGTTCATGCGCGAGCATACCGGCGGAGGCGCGAATGAGTTGCATTCGCAATACCTGCCGCGCCGCTGCGAAAACATCGAGGCGGCCAACCTCGCGTTGTTCCTTGCTTCGGACATGTCCAAAAGCATAACCGGCGAGGCGGTTTTTTTAAGCGGCGGCCAGCATCTGATTCCCGAAAACAATACGTTCCCCTCCAGGGAGGAGCGCGCCGAATATGGACTACGAACGGCTCCTTGACGGTAAGCGCGCCGTCGTGACAAACGGCGATGAAATCGGCATGAGCGTCGCGCGCCTGTTCGCTTCGCACGGCGCTGCCGTCGCGGTCGGGTCAAAACCCGGGACGCAAAACGTTTTTAGCCAGCCGGGCGTCCATTTCGTTCCGATCGATTTTACTGACGAAGGCTCGATCGTGAGTTTTTGCGATAAAATTAAGCGCCCGCTGCGATACGTCGAGATCCTCGTCAACAATCCTCCCTCGGCGGAAGCGCTTCCGTTTTTGCAAACCGGCGGAACGGAGCGCGACGCGGCGCTCGGCGTCTATCAAAACGGCGTGATGAAGATAACGAGGGCGCTGCTCCCGGCCATATACAAAAGCGGCGGCGGGGCCGTGCTTAACATAGCGAGGGGCTGCGCGGCCTCCGACGCGCTTAACAGGGCGGTTTGCGCGGCCGTCTGCGCGCTTTCCCGGATAAACGCGGCGGAAGGTTCGCTTTCAGGTGTCCGCGCGAACGCGATACTAACGGACGGCGCCGATTTGGAATGCGTCGCCGACGCCGCCCTGTTTTTATGCAGCGAAATGGCCTCATACGTCACGGGCGTCACGCTGAAAGTGGACGGGGGGAAGGACCGGAGGCGCTACCCGAAGCAATTCTGATAAAATTTATAATCGAAAGGAAGCCGCGATGGAGAAGATTGACGTCAACGATATACCGTTTGTGGATTACAGGGGCAAATGCCTCGTCGAATCGCGCGAATGCGGAAACCTCGTCTTTTTGTCGGGGTTCGGGTGCGACAATCCCGAGACGCCCGACGCGGGGCCCATGTGGACGGGCGCCGCGGGAAGCGTCAAAACCGTTGACGAAGCCTACGAGGCTGCGCAGTGGATCGCGTTCATGCACATCGACTGCCTCCGCAGAAAATACAGGCTCGAAAACGTGGAGTCGGTAGTCCGCGCCTTCGGTCTGATCGAGGCGGACGATTCGTTCGCCGACTTCGACGCGGCATTCGACGGATATTCGGACGCGATGGCCGCGGTGTTCGGCGATCGCGGTAAGCACGTTCGGACCGTGATGGGCACGCGCCATCTTCCGAATAATCAAACCGTCGAAATAGAAGCGATCGTCAAGCTTCGCGGATAAATGCTCGACTACGGAAGGATGCTTAAAGGCCGCGAGGCCGCGGTCGTCGGCTGCGAAACCGCAATGGGGCTTGAAACCGCGCGCCTTTTCGTTTCGCACGGCGCGAGAGTCGCGATTTTCGGAAAAAGCGAAGCCGGCCTTGCCGAAACGCTGCGCCATCTCAGCGAAACGCGCGGGGATGTTTCCGCCTTCGCGTACGCTCCCGGCGACGGAGGAAGCGTCCGCGCGGCTTGCGGCAGGGCGCTTGAAACGCTTCCGTCGATCGACGTTTGCGTCTTCATAGAGCAAATCGGCGAGCCGGACGGGCTTGATAAAATCCTTTCCGCGGGCATAGTCGACGCGGCGCGCTTCGCCAAGGCGTTCCTGCCTTCGATGCTCGAGGCGCGCAGGGGCAACTTCGTTTTTTTGATCCCGGACCTGCTCGATGGCGCCCCCGACGGGATGGCCGCCCGCGCGGCTAACGCGGGCGCGGTTTTCGCGTACGCGCGCAACATGGCGGCGGATTACATCCGCTACCGCGTCAGGGCCAACTGCGTGCTCTACCCCCATAGCGGATTGGACGAAAGCGCCGGCGCCAACATAGCGAACGCCGCGCTCTGGCTTTCATGCGGGCTTTCGAGGTTCGTCGTCGGCGATTACGTAAGGGTTGGAAACGACATAAGGGCGGTAAGTTCATGATCTACGCGGCCCTCCTTTCGGGAAAGACGGCGGTCGTGACTTCCGGCGCGCACGGAATGGGCAGATACATCGCGGAGGTTTTCGCCAGGCACGGCGCGAAAGTCATCGTCAACGGGCTTGCCGAAAACGGGGCCGAAACCGGCGAATATTTAAACGAAATATCGCCCGGCTCATATTTTTTACGCTGCGACATGTCGAGCGAGGCGGAAGTCGAAAATTTTACGAGCGAGGTATTGTCGAGGGAAGAAGCCGTCGACATCGCGGTCAACAACGTCGGAATAAACCATTACGAACTATTCGAATACGTGACCGAATGCAAATTCTTCCGCGCTCAGCGCGTTAACATCGGCGGAACGATTCAGATAACGCGTGCGTTTTTACCGGGCATGGCGCGAAGGGGGGTGGGCGCCTTCGTACATATCTCGACGGTGCATTCGGT
>WREB01000019.1 GCA_009779525.1 Defluviitaleaceae bacterium | reverse complement strand
TTCCGGCTTGAACGAGCGGCCGATTATTTCGCGCCCCTCCCACAAGTCCCTGACCGCGCCGAGCCCGATCAGCTGCGCGATAATGTTTCCGAGCGCGGACGCCTCGATTGGCCCCGCCGTAACGCGCCTTCCGGTCGCCTCCGCGGCTTTCTTGCAAAGGAACGCGTCGCGGACGCCGCCGCCGACCATATGCAGCGAATCCACTTTCGCGCCGGCCAACCCCTCGAGGTCGGCAAGCGTCGAGGCGTATTCGCCGGCCAGCCCGTTGTAAACCGCGAGCGCGGCCTCGCCGATCGTCTCAATTGAGCCCTGGTTCGCGCGCGCGCAGTAATCCCTGACGCTTTCCGCCATGTCGGGCGGATTGTTGAACGCCGGGTCGTTCGGCGCGACGCAAAAATGCCTTCGCTTCGCACATTCGGCTTCGCGCCTAAGTTCAGCGTAGCCGATTTTTTCGCCGTCGCGCAAGGCCGCGTTGTGGCTTTTCAAAAGCTGCTGTATCAACCAGAGCCCGTTTATGTTTTTTAAAAACCGTATCTTTCCGTCTAACCCGCCTTCGTTTGTGAAATTTTTCTTGAACGAATCGGCGTTAATAAGCGGCCCGTCAAGCTCCACGCCTAAAAGCGACCAGGTCCCGCAGCTAAGGTACGCCGAAGGCGCTCCGCGGACGAGGGGCGTTCCGGCCACCGCCGAGGCGGTGTCGTGCGAACCCGTCGCGACGAACTTGGCCGAAGGATTGATCCCGGTTTCGTCGATAATCGAGCGAAGCGGCGGCCCGATTATTTTGCATGGGGACGTAATCTTTTTAAACAGCCGGCCAAGGTTTTTGCCGGGCAGCGAATCGATAAGCCCGTAATCCCAGTCCCTCGCGTTCGCGTCGAGGAGCTGCGACGTGCTTGCGATCGTGTACTCGTTAATCTTCTTTCCGGTGAACAGATACGCGAACAGATCGGGCATGAAAAGCAAGTCGGCCGCCGCTTCCAAGATGTCCGGGCGCATTTCGGCGTCCGCCATCAGCTGGTAGATCGTGTTGAAATGAAGCAGCTGGTTGCCGGTGCGCGAATAAATATGATCGTTTGGCATCAGGGAGCGTTCGGGGAACCCGTCGGTCCTCTTGTCCCTGTAGTGTATCGGCTTTCCTATAAGCGTTCCGTTCGCGTCAAGCAATCCGTAATCGACGCCCCACGTATCGACGCCGATTCCGTCGAGCGCGATTTTTTCCGCCGCGATCTTTTTCAGCCCGGTTTTCATTTCGCCAAAGAGCCGGTCGGTGTCCCAGTACATGACGCCGCCCTGCGTATACGGTTCGTTTTCGAAGCGGTGCATCTCGGTAAGCGAAAGCGTCCCGTTTTTATACTCGCCTACGATTACGCGCCCTCCGGACGCTCCCAAGTCAAACGCGCATGCGAACATCGGATCCCCCCGAAAAATTTATTTCATATCGCCCGGTTTTCTTTGTTTATTTTGCCGGCCCTGACGAGGCCTCGTTAATCGCTTCGGCCAAACATTCCGCGTATAGGTTCATCGAGCTTCTTCCGCCCATGTGCACCTTGTCGCCCGCGAGAAGGTTGACCTGGCCCGCGATAAGCGCGTTCCAATCGGCGACTGTCACGAAATCGTAAATCGCGGGGAGGCCTCGAATCCATTCCGCCGTCTTTGAAACCCAGTTGGCGTTGTTGTTGTTCCTGCCGTCGAACGGCGTCACGAAGATCATCTTTCTTCCGGGCGCGAGGCTTTCGATTATCTGCGTCATCAGCGATTCGTACCTGCTGTTTCCGTTCGTGCCGAGCGCGATCACTACGTATTCGCCGAGCGTCCCCTTCTCCTGCATTTCCACCATTATATTGTGCCCTTCGTTTATGTGCCTCGACACCGCGGCGTCTACGTAGCTGCCCTCGATTACGCTCAGGATGGTCGGCGCCGCGCCGAGCGCGACCGAATCGCCGATTACGGTTACGCCGCCCGGGACGTTTAAAAACGTTCCGGACGAAGCCTGATCGCCTTTATTGCCATCCGCGGGAGGTACGGTTTGCTGCTGCCCGTCCGCCGCCGCGTCGCCGTCCGCTTTAACTTCGGATCCGTCGGGCGCACCGTCGTCGTCCGAACTGGTATCGTCCCGGCCGTCCGGATCGACTTCGGTAACGATGTTTCCGTCCGGCCCATTGTTTTCGGGCGTATCGCCCGGCATATCCGCGCCTGGGTCGCCGTCCCCGTGATCGACCGCGGTCTCCTCGTCTGGTCGCGAAGCGGCTTCCTCATCCGGAAAATACTCTGACGTTTCCTCGGGCAGAAGCCTTAGCGCCATCGGTTCCGCGTTCATCCCGAGCCTCAGCTGCTCCTTGTCGTAATAAACGTAGCTGACCGCGAAATCCACCTCGATGCTGGTGATCGCCGGCGCTCGGTAGAAGACCGGAACGACCGCCGCGATCGAAGCCGCAAGCGCCGCGGAAAAGATTGCGACCGCGATTTTCTTGTGCTTGAAGCAGCCCTTCGCCCCCGCGGGAACGAAAACGCGCTCGACCACGTAGAAGAACAGCGCCGAAACCGCGAACGCCGTAGCGAGTGTGGCCAGCGCCGCAAGCGTGTTGTTGAAGATCAGCGCGGAAAAAATTATGTAAAGCGGCCAGTGGAACAAAAACACGTAATACGAAAGGTCGGAGGCGACAGTCAGCGCCTTCGGCTCGTTTTTCCCCTCGGGTAAAAGAAGGTGCAGCGCGCGCGCGCCGAAAATCATCGCGGAAGTTAGAAGCGAGGCGAGCAGGAAGCCGTAGCGGTAGACGAACGGTTCGTTGAAGTTTTGCGTGGCGGAAAGGAAAACGAGCGCCGCGGCGGCGGCGGCCGCAAGGGAGGTCAGCGCTATCAAAAATATTTTACGTTTTTTATTCGCGCCCTTATAGCCGAACGTCTCGCCTTCCTTCTGGCGGACGCCCCACGCGACCGCCGAAATCGCTCCTATGCAAAACGCGAAAATCCTGGAAAGCGTGTTGAAATATATAGGCGAAAGCTCGCCGCCTTCGCCGAACATGCGCCGCATCGTCAAAAACGACGCGAGGCCGATCGCCGAAAAGAAGGCCGCGACGAGCAGCTTGAAAATCCCGGTCTGCGAAACGCCATCGTCTTTCGCGAACAGGCGCGAGGAGTGCGAGAAGACCAGGCAAAGGATTCCCGCGATTATATAAAACTGCACCTCGACCGAAAGCGACCACGTATGCACGTAAAGCGACGGGATCAGCTCAGCCTCGTAGCTCCCCTGAGTGAGTATCTCGAACCAGTTGGTGACGAAACCCATCGCAGCGGCGGCGCGCCTCGCGACGTTGATCGTGAAGTCGTTGGAAATGAAATGCGTGAGCGGGATCGTGAATGCGATCGAAAAAAACAGGGGAGGAACGATCCGGTTGAACCGTTTTCTAAAAAATTTAAGCGCGCCGAATTTTTTGCTTTTTCTGATTTCCTCGATTATCAGCGCGACGATCAGATAGCCCGAGAGCGTGAAGAAGACGTCGACCCCGAAAAAACCGGCGGGGAGCGCGTTATAAAAAAGATGGTAGCCAAGCACCAAAACAAGGCCGATTACGCGGACCGCGTTAAGCCACCTTATCTTAGTCATGCCGCTTAACCTGCGTCCCTTTATCCCAAACCCCGCGCAGCAGGACGCCGTCAATGGTCACTGCGCCCTCGCCTTCGAACTGGCCGTCCTTAAAATACCCCTCGTACTTCCATCCGTCAGGGCTGTAGTATCTTCCGTACCCGTCGAACCTGCCGTTTTTAAACGAACCGTCGTATACCGTCGCTCCGCCTTCGCCCGCGTAAACGCCAAAGCCGTCCGCCAACCCCCCCGCGAACGTGCCTACGTAAAGCGAGCCGTCGGGGAACGCGTAAACGCCCCTGCCTTCGAAGCGTCCGCCCTCGAATCCGCCTTCATAAAAACTCCCGCCGCCAAAAACCATGCCGCCTGGCCCGTTAAACAGGCCGTCTTGCAATTCGCCGGTAAAAAGAAGCTCGCCGCCCGCGTAGGATTTTTCGCTTACGTAGACGGAGCTTCCCCCGCCGAAAAGTCCGAGCGAATAACACGCGAGCAGCGCCGCCGCCAGCAGCGCCGCCGCGTAGGCGGATATTTTAAGCGCGCGCCTCAATTTTTTTCGCCGCCGGAAAAATCGCAATTGGCGCAGTGGCTAAATCCCTTTGCGTTTGCGTCGATTCGGCACGGTTTTTTTATCCTGCGGCCGGACGCGCCGTTTCGCTCCCTGAGCGCCTCGAGCTTTTTTATTTCGTCCGGGCCAAGGCGGTTCGCCGAGCCGATCGTTTTTGCCATGTATGTCAGCTTCGCGTAAAATTCGACCGATTCCATCAAGTGCCAGGCTATGATTAAATCCGCGCCGTACGAGAGCGCGCCGTGGTTGGCAAGAAGCATCGCGTCGCACAGCCCGACGAACGCCGACACGTTTTCGGCGACCTCCGCCGTCGACGGCGTCCCGTATTGGGCGACCGGAACGCAGCCGAGCGCGTACACGGTTTCGGACGAGAGCGGTTGGGAAAGGGGAGCGTTTGCGACCGCGAAAGCGGTCGCGTACGGCGGGTGCGTATGGACGACCGCGCTTATGTCGGGCCGCTCATTGTAGATCCTTAGGTGCATCGCCAGCTCGGAGGAGGGGCCGGCGCCGCTTCCCGCGTCCGTTACCGAGCCGGAAGCGTCGAGCCTGCATATCATTTCCGGCGCCATGAATCCCTTGCTTACGCCGGTCGGCGTGCAAAGCACGCCGCCGTCGCGCAGCCTGACCGATATGTTCCCGTCGTTTGCCGCGACGAAGTTTTTTTCGTAAGCGCGCCTTCCGATTTCGCAGATTTCGAGACGGATACTATTTTCGCTTTGCATCTATACCTCAAAAGGAATCGATAGGGAGTCGGCGATTCGATTGGAATTATTCTCACGGCTATAATATTATAGCGTAGTTGATTTAACAAGCCGGACGCGGAGGGAGCGGGGCTTTTTGGACTTAAAAAAACTAGCCATGATTTCGTCGAAATACGGGGGAGAGGATTACGCGCTTTTCGGCGGCGGCAACGCGTCGCTTAAGGAAGGCGGGGTAATGCGCGTTAAGTGCTCGGGCGTGCCGTTGTCGGGCATTAAGCCCGAGCAGTTCGTCGCGATGGATATAAAAAAGCTCCTCGCGATGCTCGAACGCGACTACGCGGGCGGCGACGCGGCGCGCGAGCGCGCGGCCCTCGCCGACATGATGGCGGCGCGCATCGCGGGCGAGGAAGCCAAGCGCCCGAGCGTCGAGGCGGCGCTTCACGCGTTGTTTTGGCAGCGGTACGTGCTGCATACGCACCCGGCCCTCGTAAACGGCATGACCTGCGGAGAAAACGGACAAAAAATCTGCGGGGAGCTTTTCGGGGACGCCGCGTGGGTTCCGCTTACCAAGCCCGGCCTCGTGCTCGCGAAAAAATGCGCCTCAGTTTTTAGCGAATATAATGAAAAGCGCGGCCTTTACCCGCAGATCGTGTTCTTGCAAAACCACGGGGTGTTCGTCGCGGCGGACGACCCGCGCGAAATAGATTCGATCATGGGACGGATCATGGGCGCGTTAAAAAAACACATAAAAATAAAGCCCGAAACGGGAGAAACGCCCTTCGATCGCAAGCTCGCCTGCGGGTTGGCCCCCGCGCTCAGGATGCTTTACGACCAAGGCGGCAAATGCGTCGTAAATTTTACCTCAAGCAAGCTCGCCGGCGGCTTCGTTTCAAGCGAGGAATCATTCGCGCCGCTGACTTGTCCGTTCACGCCCGACCATATAGTCTATTGCAAGGACGCGCCGCTTTACCTCAAGCGGGGAGCAAAACCGCGCGAGGCGTTCGAACGCTACGCGTCTGAAAAAGGTTTCCCGCCCAAGATAGTCGCGGTCGAGGGCCAAGGCTTCTTTGCGCTCGGCAAAAACGCGAACGAGGCGGACGCGGCGCGCGGGCTTTTTGCCGACGCGATGAAAATCGCCGTCTATTCAAAATCGTTCGGCGGCCCGAAACCCCTCCCTAAAAAAATGGCCGACTTCATAACGAACTGGGAAGTCGAAAGCTACAGGCAAAAGGCGCAGTCGGGAGAAGCCGCGCCAAAGCGGCTCGCGGGGAAAATCGCGGTGATAACCGGAGGCGCGCAGGGGATAGGGCGCGGAATCGCATTCGAACTTGCGGAGGAAGGCGCGTACATAATGGTCGCGGACATAAACGCGGCCGGCGCCGAAAAAACCGCGGCCGATCTCCGCGAAAAATACGGGGCCAAATCGGCGGAAGCATTGCAAGTGGACGTTACCGACGAGGAAAGCGTCAAGAGGCTCGTCGAAGAGACGACGCTCGCGTTCGGCGGCGTCGACGTCTTCATCGCAAACGCCGGAATACTTCACGCGGGGGGACTGCGCGAAATGACGGCGGATAAATTCGAGCAAGTCGCGAAAGTCAACTACGCCGGATATTTCCTGTGCGTCAAGCACGCGAGCGAGCCGATGCGCCTGCAGCGCGAATACAGCGCGGGGTACACGTCGGACATCATTGAAATAAATTCTAAAAGCGGCTTGACCGGCAGCAGCAAAAACTTCGCGTACGCGGGTAGCAAGTTCGGCGGGATAGGGCTCACGCAAAGTTTCGCGCTGGAGCTTATCGAATTCGGCGTGAAGGTGAACGCGGTCTGCCCTGGCAACTTTTTCGACGGCCCGCTATGGTCGGATCCCGAGCGTGGATTGTTTAGGCAGTACTTAGACGCGGGCAAGGCGCCCGGGGCAAAGACTGTCGCGGACGTGCGCGAATTTTACGAGGCAAAAGTACCCATGAGGCGCGGCTGCACCGCGAAGGACATAGCGCTTGCGTGCATTTACGCCGTGGAGCAACAATACGAGACGGGCCAGGCGATCCCGGTTACCGGCGGGCAGGTGATGAAATGATCGATTTCGGCCTGATCGAAGCGCTAAACGCGGGATCCGCGGACGATAGGTTAAATAAGCTTCGCGGGCTTGTCGAAAAGCATCGAGACGGTACTATGCCGGCGATGCATATCAATCATAAATATGTAAACAACCATATACACACGGATCATTCCTTCTCGCCATATTCGCCCACCGCCGCGGCGTACGCCGCCCGCGTAAGCGGGCTTGCGATGGCGGGCGTCATGGACCACGACACATTGTCCGGCGCCGGCGAATTTATAGATGCCGGGAAAATCATCGGCCTGCCCGTAACCGTAGGTTTGGAATGCCGCTGCCAAATGGGAGGGACTCCGTTTGACGGGCGGCGCGTAAACAATCCCGACCAGAATTCTATCGCGTACCTCGCGCTGCACGGAATACCGAGGCAGAGCATGCAAACGGCGCAAGATTTTTTTAGGCCGTACCGCGCGGCGCGTAACCGCAGGAACCGCTTGATGACTGAAAAGCTTGACAGTATTGCCGCGCCGCTTGGCGTACGAATCGACTTCGACGGCGACGTAATTCCGGTTTCGCGCGCCGCTTCGGGCGGGACCGTGACGGAGCGCCACATCCTGTACGCCCTTTCGCTTAAACTTGTTGAAAAATTCGGGCGGGGGGCGAAACTTGAAAACGTTTTATGCGAAGCGTTCGGACTTGCGATCAGCGCGGGCAACAAGTCGCGGCTTAACGAAGCGCGCGGCCCCCTTTACGCCTACGTGGTGCTCAACGTGCTGAAGGGCGGGCTGGCGCGGCGTTTTTATATAGACGCGCGCGAGGAGTGCCCGCCGGTGGGGGCGTTCTTGGAGCTTGCGAAAAAAACCGGCGGGATAGCGGCGTACGCGTACCTCGGGGACGTGACCGATTCGGTCACCGGCGACAAATCGGCGCAGGCCTTCGAGGACGGCTACCTCGACGATTTGTTCGGCTGGCTGGCGTCGGCCGGCTTCGACGCGGTCACATACATGCCCGCGCGTAACACGCCCGCGCAGCTTTGCCGCGTCGCCTTGCTTTGCGAACGGAATAAACTTTTCCAAATATCCGGCGAGGACATAAACTCGCCGTTCCAATCGTTCGTGTGCGGCGAGCTCCAAAAAAAGGAATACGCCCATCTGGCCGATTCCGCCTGGGCGCTTGTCGGCCACGAAGAAGCTTCAATAAACGGCTTGAGCGAAGGCATGTTTTCAAAAGAAACGGTTTCGCGGACGCCTGACTTGGGCGACCGGATCCGGCATTTCGCGAAGCTTGCGCGCGACAAAAATACGTTGGGCATGGTTTGCGAATCGTAAAGAACGGCGCCAAGATTTGGCGTTTACGCGGCGGAGTCTATAAATGGTGGATTCAAGACTGGTGTTGGTGGAAGGGCTTCCTTCGACGGGCAAAACCACGAACGCACGCTTCATTAATATTCAACTCGAACGAAGCTGCATTGACGCGAGATGGATTCACGAGGTGGCCTTGCCGCACCCCGCGCTTTTTTTCGACGAGGCCGGATTGACGTATGGCGAATACGCCAAGCTAAAGGAAAAACATCCGGAGACGGCCGGTTTCTTGGATTCGAAGGCGGAGTTTAGGGCAAACACCGTCGGAATAAACCCGACCGAGCTCAAATGGGAATTTTCGAATAAAATAAACGGCAATATCTACGGGGCGCTGTCTGAATACGACGTTTGGAAGTTTCCGCCGGACAAATACATAAAATTCGCTTTGGATAAATGGGCGCGTTTTACCGAAACCGCGTTAAAAAAGCGGGACGAGGTCCAGATCGCCGACAGCGCGTTCTTTCAGTATCAGATCTTTAAATTTCTTTTAAGCGGCAGTCCCGTTCAAATGTTGCAAGACTTCGTCGGTCGATTGTTTGAAATCGTAAGGCCGCTTAATCCGCGCTTGATTTACTTA
Source organism: Defluviitaleaceae bacterium (assembly GCA_009779525.1). The sequence goes on along the minus strand of WREB01000019.1, from coordinate 1,720 downwards.
TACCGGGAAAACACGGAGGCGACCATTGATTTTCTCGAAAACGATCGAGGAACTCAATTCCTTGAAAAAATTTGGGAAAGGGACAAGGAGCAGCCGTATTATGCAAAAAAGCCCCCGGGAGCCGAGGGCTTCAAGCGATTCCTGCGCGATTACGCGCGTTTTGCGAAAATTTTGTTCGATGATTTTGGCGCGAAAAAAATAGCGATCGATATCACCGGTAGAAATTGGGTTTGCATCGAAGATGAAATGCTTTCCTTTTTAGGCGTCGGCCGCGCGCCCGATCCCGTTTTTATGCCGCTTGACGGCGTTTACGCAAACGAAGATCTCGGGCTATCAATAAAAGTCGAAGGCTTGGCGTTTACCGACTCGAACGGCCAAGCGCGAAAGCTTATACCGAAGTCGCCTGACGAATTTTACGTCGATTTGCTTCCGGCAGTCCTCCGGTTTGAAAACGGCGGAATAATCATCCTTGGTTCACAAATCTGCGAACGCTGGACAAAAACGGGTACGATATACCAAAAAGCCCGATAAAACATTTTAACCTTTCGACGACGCTGCGCGCGGCGCCGCGCCATACCGATTCGTCCGTCGATCTAAAAATTTGGCGCCTGGCGATACCGAATATGCTTTATATGTTTGCTTGAATGACCCGCATGATTTCGTCGGTCGCATCCGCGCACTCGCGGATTTTTTTTGCGATTTTAACGCGCCTCTCCCTGTCTTGCAACGCCTCGAGCGTCACGTTGAACCCGCCGCCCAGAGCCTCGAGGCTGTCGGCGTCGTTTTGGCCGCCTTCGCCGCCCCACATCTGGGCGGTCCTGCGGAATAGCCCGCTGACTTCTTCCAGGAAACCCATGTCCGGGTTCAGTTCCCGCGCCTTGTTCAAAAAACCGTGGCAGCAGCTTCCGTTTGTCGCAAGGACGCAGACGTAGTTGGTATGGTGCGACCACGCGTCAAATTCCGCGGGTTCCATTCCTTCGAACCTGCCGCTTTCGATATCATTCGCCCAGGCCCTGAACGCGTCGGCCCCGAGGCAGTACAGCTTGGCGTCGGCGCTTAGCCGGCGCGGAATCTCGCGTATCGCTTCGCGGTAGGCTTGCGCGAGATTAATGTCCCTCTTTTTTTCGCCGACGAAAATCCAGCCGCCGAACTGCGAGCGGAGTTCGTACTGGGACTTCTCTACTTCGCCGCGGATAATTTTCTCAAGCGCGACCCGTTCGGGCACGTTGCTGTTGCCGGTGATGTAGAGCAGCGTCTTCCCGTAGTCCTCGTAGCCGACGAAAACGCCGACGAGCGGCGTGCCCCACGCGATGACGGGCGCTCCTTTGTCGATATATGCGGTCAGCGCGTTTAAATACATCTCCGTATTGTTTTGCAATTCTTGATTCGAGACATAAGTGGCCGCGTATCCGCATTTCGCGAAAGTTTCCAAGACAAACCCGCCCGGGTCGCCGCCCATGCGTTCCTCCATCATGTAGCTTGAAAGCGCGTCGCCCGCGTACTTGGCGTAGGCGTAATGCTGCGTGAAAACGTCGCCGGTTATGCCGGCGAAAAACCAGTAGTCGTAGTCTTTTTCGCCGAGGCACTCCATAACGTACTTGGCGCAGCCGTTGAACCAGTAGTTTTCGCCGTACTCGTCCGTCACGAGGCGGTGGATTACCGGTATTATGTTGTTGCTCTGCCTTGCCGCCATTGTCAGCTCTCCTTGTTTTATTTTTGC
>WREB01000018.1 GCA_009779525.1 Defluviitaleaceae bacterium | reverse complement strand
TACTAATATCAATTCGTCGGGCGTCGGTATGTGAAAATGTTCGCCGTACATTTCGGAGCGCGGAATGTCGAAATAATCCGGCGCTCCTTCCGCGATCGGATGCCCGTACGCAATCTTCCATACTCGCTCCCTTTCGCCGGCGTCCCTCCAGCGCAGCCTGTCCGTATGCGTTCCCATAAGCTTCATGAAAATTTTCGAGGCGTGCGCGGAATGCAACGGTATGAATCCCATCCCGCCAAGAATTCGGGCCCGCACTTTTTCGACGATCCCGTCCGAAACGAGTTGGTGCAGCGAATGGCCCCACCATAGAAGCACGTCGGTATCGTTTAGGACTTCGTCGCTAAGCCCGTGCTCCGGCTGCGGCAGCGAAGCCGCCCGAAGTTTTCCGAACTCGCCCGAGCTATTTAAAAAATCAACGATCGCGGCGTTCATTCCGGATTCGTATGCGTCGTGCTCTCCCCTGCCTTCGTTTTCATTCCAAACGGTTACGTTTAGCTTTCGCAACTTCCATCCCCCCGGACTGTGTTTAGCGACATAAATATAACACGGCGCGCGCCATTTATACAGCGCGCAGTCGGGCGCATTTTAATGGCTGCGTAACTTTGCTATAATGCGGGGCGTATATATTTCCGGAGGGGATTCAAATTTACGATTTTAACGAAATCCTGACGGCGGACCCCGAAATCGCCGAGGCGATAAGGCTTGAGCTCGATCGCCAGCGGACGCATATCGAATTGATCGCGTCCGAAAACTTCGTTTCGAAGGCGGTCCTCGCGGCGATGGGTTCCCCGCTCACGAACAAATACGCCGAAGGCTATCCCGGCAAGCGCTATTACGGCGGCTGCTACGCGGTGGATATCGCCGAACGGCTAGCTGTCGACCGCGCAAAGGCGCTCTTTAACGCCGAGCACGCGAACGTGCAGGCGCATTCGGGCGCGCAGGCGAACATGGCGGTCTTCTTCGCGGCGCTTGATCCGGGCGACGTGATACTCAGCATGGACCTTTCGCACGGGGGGCACCTTTCGCACGGAAGCCCGGTAAACATATCCGGCAAATATTTTAAGATAGTCCCGTACGGCGTCGACCGTGAAACCGGATTGATCGATTACGGCAAGATGCGCGACGCGGCCAAAGCCCACAGGCCGAAAATGCTTTTAGCGGGCGCCAGCGCCTACCCGCGCGCGATCGACTTTAAGCGCTGCAGAGAAATTGCGGACGAAGTCGGCGCGTGCCTGATGGTCGACATGGCCCACATAGCGGGCCTCGTCGCGACCGGACATCACCCGAGCCCTGTCCCGTACGCGCATTACGTGACTTCGACTACGCACAAGACGCTGCGCGGCCCGCGCGGCGGGCTGATCCTCTGCAAGGAAGAATACGCCGCCGCGATAGACAAGGCGCTTTTTCCGGGAATACAGGGCGGGCCGCTCATGCATATAATCGCGGCGAAAGCCGTCGCGTTCAAGGAAGCGCTAGGCGAGGGTTTCAAGGAATACAGCGGCCAGGTCATAAAAAACGCGAAGGCGCTGGCCGCGGGGTTGACTGAGCGCGGATTTAATTTAGTTTCGGGCGGAACCGACATCCACCTGATGCTAGTGGACCTTCAAAACAAAGGGATTACCGGCAAAAAAACGGAAACTATATTCGACGCCGTCGGCATCACATGCAACAAGAACGCGGTGCCGTTCGACCCGAAGAAACCCGCGGTCACAAGCGGGATAAGGCTCGGAACGCCAGCGGTCACTACGCGCGGGCTTAAGGAAGCCGAAATGCGCGAGATCGCCGGAATAATTTCGATGGTCGTCGACGATTACGAGGGGACGCGCGAGAAGGCGAAGGATTTGGTAGGCGGGATAATGAGCAGGTTCCCGTTATACGAATAATAAAGCTACTAAAAAAGGGGTGTGGGAATGGCTCGGGGAGGCGGAGGTAGAAGTTCGGGCGGAAGTTTCGGCGGCGGCCGCCAATCGGGTGGGTTCGGCGGAAGCCGTTCGTCCGGCGGGCTTGGAAGCAGGCCGTCGGGCGGGCTTGGAAGCCGCGGGCCCGGGACGTCGGTCGGGCGCGGCCCGTCCGGGATAGGCACGAGGGGGCCCGGGATATCAAGCAGGCCCACGGGTGCGGGCGTCCGCCCGCATCACGGACACCACAGGCGGCACTACGGCCCGCATTTCGTTTTTTGGCCGCGCCGCAGGACCGTGCATTACGGACGCGGCGGGGGTTGCTTCGGCGTCTCCATGGGCATGCTGATGTTTCCGCTTGTCATCGTGTTTTTACTGCTTTTGTTCATGTCGCAGGGCGTTTCGTCCTGCTCCTCGTCTTCGGGCAATATGGGCGGCGTCCCCGTTTCTACGGTCAAGCGCGAGCCGCTCCCTTCCGGCCAGGCGAGGCAGACGGATTTCATCACCGACGAAGTCCGTTTTATCAACAGCAATTCAAAAGCGGTTTCCGGAATGCGCCATTTTTATAGCGTGACGGGGGTGCAGCCGCACCTATACATAACGGACTCCGTATTCGGTTCGTTCGAGCCGACCGACGGCGAGCTCGACCGCTTCGCAAACGAAGTCTACGACAGGCTTTTCGACGACGAGGCGCATCTGCTGATCGTGCTTGTCGAAAACAATTACGTCGAATGCCTGGCCTGGAACGTGACGGGATGGGCCGCGGCTTCCGTGATCGACGCCGAGGCGCTCGAAATTTTCAACGCTTTCTTAATCCGGTATTATTACCAGGATAACATTTCGAACGACGAATTCGTAAGCAAGCTTTTCAAGGACTCGGCGGACCGGATAATGTCGGTCGAATCCTCGCCGATTCCGGTGATTTTAATAATCGGCGGAATCTTTATAATTGTCATCGTCCTATACAACTGGTGGAGCAAGTCCAAGGCGCAAAAAAACCTAGAGGCCGAGCAGACCGAAAGGATTCTTAACTCGAAGCTCGAGACGTTCGGCGACGGGCAGACAGACGAGCTCGCGAAAAAATACGAAGACACCGAGCCGGAAAAAAATAATTAGCAAAGGGGAATTGGCATGGGAATACTCTCTCGCTTCAACGACATCATCTCTTCCAACGTTAACGCGCTTTTGGACAAGGCGGAAAACCCCTCGAAGATGGTGGACCAGTACCTTCGCAAGATGGCGAACGACCTCGCATCGGTGAAGAAGGAAACCGCCGGCGTCATGGCGGAGGAGAGCCGCACGAAGCGTCTCGTCGACGAAAACGAAAAGGAAGTCGCGAAATACGCCGAATTGGCTAAAAAAGCCCTAATGGCGCAAAACGAGGAAGACGCGAAGGTGTTTTTGACCAAAAAGCAGAGTTTGGAAGCGACGGGCGCCGGGCTCCAGATGTCATACGCGGTCGCGCACGAAAACGCGATAAAGATGAGGCAGCTTCACGACAAGCTGGTGAAGGACATCAACGCGCTAAACGCGCGCAGACAGACGATCAAGGCGAAGGACGCGGTCGCGAAGACGCAGGAAAAAGTAAACAAGCTCGGCGCATCGGCCGGCAAGTCAGAGGGCGCGATCAGCGCGTTCGACCGGATGGAGGAAAAGGTCAACCGCAAGCTCGACGAGGCGACCGCGAGGGCCGAGCTCGATTCGCAGCCGATCGACGAGGCGCAGGCGCTCGAGGAAAAATATAAAGGCGTCGACGTCGACGCCTCCGTAAGCGACGAGCTGGCCGCGTTAAAGGCGCAGCTCGGGATAAACTGACCGAACGGTTAGCAAAAACGAAAAGCCGGCGCATGCCGGCTTTTTTAATATCTTCTGTAGAGCCCGATAACCTTGCCCAAAATTTCGCAGTCCCTGACGATGATCGGGGAGAAGGCGACGTTCGCGGGCTGCAGCCTGATATGGCCGTTCTCGCGGTAAAACGTCTTCACCGTCGCGGAATCGTCCATCATAGCGATGACTATGTCTCCGTTTGACGCAGTCTGCTGCTGGCGTACAAGTACCAGGTCGCCGTCGAGTATCCCCTCGTCGATCATGCTGTCGCCCTTGACGTGCAGCATGAAGCACGTGTCGTTTTTAACGTAGTCGATGGGAATCGGGAATGTGTCCTCTATATTTTCCTCGGCCAAAATAGGCACGCCCGCCGCGACGTCGCCGACGATCGGGACGTTGACGAGTTCTCTCGCGTTGCCGTAGAAGTCCTCTTCGAGGATTTCGGTGGAGCGGTTTTTTGTGGGCGAGCGCCTGATGAAGCCCTTGCGCTCGAGCGTCTCAAGGTGCGCGTGCACCGTCGATGTGGAGCTGAGTCCCACCGCGTCGCAAATTTCGCGCACGGTCGGGGGGTAGCCGTTTTGCTTGATCTCTTTTTTAAGGTAATCCAAAATCATCTGTTGTTTGTGCGTAAGGCTCCCTGCCATCTTAATAACCTCCGAAAAATTGATCCATTTGCGAAATGATAGCACAAACGTTCATGAAAATCAAACAAATGTTCCAAATGGCCGACCTAATTTTTAATTAATATGCCCACTTCGTCAAGCTGTTTGCCCTCCACATGGCCGGGCGCGCCGGTCAGCGGGCAGGACGCGTCCTTTACCTTCGGGAACGCGATCACTTCGCGAAGCGAATCCGAACCGGTCATCAGCATGACAAGCCTGTCGAATCCCGGAGCTATCCCGCCGTGCGGCGGCGTTCCGTATTTGAGCGCCTCCAGGAAGAACGAAAATCCGCGTTCGGCTTCCTCGGGGGTGAACCCAAGCGCCGCGAACATCCTGTCTTGTAATTCGCGCCGGTGAATCCGTATGCTCCCGCCCCCGAGCTCGACGCCGTTTAGCACAAGGTCGTACGCCCTCGCCCGCGCGTTTTTCGGGTCGGATTCGAGTTTTTCGATATCTTCCTCCATCGGCGACGTGAACGGATGGTGGGCGGCGTAAAATCGGCCGTCCTCCTCGGACCATTCGAGGAGCGGAAATTCGGTGACCCATAAAAAATTGAACTCGCCGGGCGCAATCAACCCCCTGTGCCTCGCGATCGCGATTCTCAATTGCCCGAGCGCTTCGAAAACGGTTTCGTTTTTATCCGCGCAAATAAAGACCAAGTCTCCCGGAGCCGCGTTAAGCGCGTTTGCGATTTCGCGGAGTTTTTCCTCCGCAAAAAATTTGGAAAGCGAAGTCTTTAACTCCCCTGAATCGGTCAGGGTGATCCACGCGAGCCCCTTCGCCTTGTGTTCGCGCGCTAGCTCGACCATCGCGTCGATTTGCTTCCTTGGCATTGCGGCGCAGCCCTCCGCGTTTATTCCGCGCACGCTCCCGCCGCCGTTTATGGCGTCGTCAAACGTCTGGAAGCCGCACCCCAAAACCAGGCCGCTTATGTCCTTAAGCTCGAAGCCGAACCGCGCGTCGGGCTTGTCGGAACCGTAGCGCTCCATCGCTTCTCTGTACGTCATCCGCGGAAACGGCGTCTCGATTTTTTCGCCGATCGCATCCATGAAGACGCGCTTCATCATCCGCTCCGCCATGTTCATCACGTCGTCCTCCTCCGCGAAGGACATTTCTATGTCGACCTGCGTGAATTCGGGCTGGCGGTCGGCGCGAAGGTCCTCGTCGCGGAAGCAGCGCGCGATCTGAAAATATTTGTCGAAGCCTGAAACCATAAGTATCTGCTTCATCATTTGGGGCGACTGCGGCAGCGCGTAAAACTGGCCGGGATGCGTCCGCGACGCGACAAGGTAGTCGCGCGCGCCTTCGGGCGAGCTGCGCGTCAGAAGCGGAGTCTCAATTTCAATGAACCCCTCGCCGTCGAGGTGCCGCCGGATGCTTTGCGCCGCCAGATGCCTTATCTTAAATATCCGCTGCGATTCGGGGCGCCTAAGGTCGATGTAGCGGTGCCTGAGCCTTAGGTCCATCGCCACGTTTTCGTCCGCGACGGAAAAAGGCGGGACTTCACTTTCGGAAAACACGCGCAGCTCCTCTATCATTATCTCGATTTTGCCCGTCGGGATATCCGGGTTAACGTTTTCCGCCGCGCGCGCGATCACCCTGCCCTTCGCCGCGACGACGTACTCGCCCTTCACGGATCTCGCGCGTTCAAAAAGCGCGGCGTCCGTGTCGGCTTCGTTCGCGACCGTTTGGACGATCCCGGTCCGATCCCTTATCACGATGAAAATCAATTGGCCGAGGCTCCGTTTTTTATTGACCCAGCCCATCACGGTGACGATTTCGCCGATCATCGTTTCGCTTACTTCGCCGCAGTAATGCGAGCGTTTCGTTCCGTTCATTCCTTCGCCCATCTTTACGCTCCGTAATCCGTTAAGTCGTTCATAAAAACCGATTATATAGTAAAATGCATACGCTATCAAAAATGCGAGCGCGCCGATCGTTTTTAAGAAGGGATCGCATGAAGCCTTGGCGAATGCGAACGAAGCGCCCGCAGACCGGTTTGAACGCTTAGGCTTGCCATAGAGGGGGACAAGGCATGTATAAATCGGGCGCGAAATATTTCCCGGAGCTTCGGCAATATCTTGACGGAGTCCCGGTAATAGAGACGCACGAACATTACGCTTCTTTCAAAAAAATCGAGGTCAGCGCGGTCGACTACCTTATAGGAAATTGCTTTTGGTGCGACTACCTGACGGTAAAGGACAGCGTTCCGCCGCCGACGGGAAACACCCATAAAGATCGCGCCGAATGGTTCATACGCCTGTTTAAGCGAACCGATAAAACCGCGTTCGCCAAATGCGTAAAACCGCCCTGCGCGAATGCTGGGGAGTCGGGTCGATCGATTGCTACGAAGACTTTCTCGCGCTGGAAGAAAAGCTGCTTGCGGCCGACGCGTCCATGCTCGACTATCACATGGAAAGATTGAACGTGAAGGCAATGGTTTCCGACATCTACGACTTCAACGAATTCGCGGGGTATCTTGAAGGCGTAACCCCGCATTCGAAATACGCCCGCTTTTCGCTTAACACGGGGTTCTTTAACGACCTGCACCGGTACGAAGACTTGTTTTTGCTGCAAAAATATTTAAAAAAGAAAATTACATGCCTGGACGATTACCTGGAATGCTTCGATAATTTTTTGAAGAGGTGCGTTGATTTCGGGATCGTCGCCCTTAAAGTCATCGCCGCCTACCGCCGTTCGCTGGATTTCGCGAATCCGCCGAAAAGCGAGGCGGAGAGCGTTTTCAACGAGATGACTCGCAATCCGCGGATAATTTTTGGCGACGAAGTCGTTCGTCCGCTCGACGAATGGCTTTTTCATTATCTTATGCGCAAGGCCGCGGAATACAATTTGCCCGTCCAGGTGCACGCGGGATATCTTGCGGCGGACAACCCCAGGAACATTATAACCGACGCCAACGCCGTCAATCTGACGAAAACCGTCGAATTGCACAAGGACGTCAGTTTTTCGCTGTTCCACGGTAACTGGCCCTACATGGGCGAATTCCTTTACATGGGCAAGAACTACCCTAACGTTCACCTGGATCTGTGCTTCACGCAAAACATGGATCCGCCGTACTGCGTCGAGTTGATGAAGCGCGCGGTCATGACCGTTCCGCATTATAAGCTACACGCGTTCGGCGGCGACATGGGTAGGGTTGACTTCGTCACGGCTTATTTGGGTTTGGCGCGCGACAACGTCGCCTGCGCGCTTTCCGAACTGGTCGAGAGCGGATGGCTCGACTTGGGAGAAGCAAAGCAGATCGCGGCCGATTGGTTCTTTAACAATCCGAACGAATTTTATTCGCTTGGGTTCGATCGCATTACTGTGTAAAAATAATCGACCGAAATAAATGACGCGTAAGTTCCGTTAACTTTTTGTCAGGCGTATTATTTCGCTTATATCGTTGATTTTTATTTGCGACGATTCGCCGGTGCGCATGTTTCTAACCGAGGCTTCGTTTTTTTCAAGCTCGTCGTCCCCTATCACGACGGAGCGCGCCGCGTTTATCTTGTCCGCGTATTTCATCTGCGCCTTTACGCTTCGACCGAGCAAATCGTATTCGGCGGACACTCCCGCCTTCCTCAGCGCGAAAGTTAACGCTCGAGCCTTCCCTAACCCCGGCTCTCCGGCGTTTGCGAAAAATATCGCGGGCCCCTCGGCGGTTTCGGCGGAATCGGCGCCGTTCTGCATGTTTAAGACGAGCCGCTCGATTCCCATCCCAAATCCCGCGCCCGGAGTCGGCGGCCCGCCGACTTCCCCGATCAAGCCGTCGTAACGCCCGCCGCCTATGACCGTTAGCCCGCTTCCGCCGCTTTCGACAAACTCGAACACCGTCCTGGTATAGTAGTCGAGGCCGCGCACGATCCTCGGGTTGACTTGGCAGCCTATTCCAAGAAGCGAAAGCGTTTTAAGCACGCCATCGAAATGGGCGCGGCAGTCTTCGTCGAGCGAATCGAGCATCGAAGGCGCGCTGCCCAAAAGCCTTTTGCATTCATCCGTCTTGCAATCGAGGATCCGAAGCGGATTCCTTTCGAAGCGCTGCCGGCACGTGCCGCAGAGCGAATCCATTTTTTCGCTTAGAAACTTCGCGAGTTCGGCTTTGTACGCGCCCCTGCACTCGGGGCAGCCTATGCTGTTGACGTAAAGCGCCACGCCGCCGATCCCAAGACGTTCAATTAAATCCGCCCCGATGGAGATGATTTCTACCTCGGCCTCGGAGGAAGCGGCGCCGAAAATTTCCACCCCGAATTGGTGGTGCTGACGGTAGCGTCCGGCCTGCGGGTTTTCGTAGCGGAAATTGGGGCCGATGTAAAAGAGTTTTACCGGCTGCGGCAGGTTCTTCATCCCGTGCTCGACGTAAGCGCGAGCCGCCGAGGCGGTCAGTTCGGGCCGAAGCGAAATGCTTCGCCCCGCCTTGTCTTCGAATGAATACATCTCTTTTTGCACGATGTCGGTGGTGTCGCCGACGCCGCGGTGAAACAATTCGGTGTGCTCGATCACCGGCGTCCGTATTTCGCGGAAGCCGTAATCGCGCGCGGTATTGCGTAGAATTTCCTCGACTTTCCGCCAGACCTCCATCTCGGCTCCGAATATGTCCTTCGTTCCCTTAGGCGCCTGAAATGTCATCGGCTTCCCTCCCGTTTTGCCTCGCTATGTACAGCCCGACGTTTTTTACGTTATATTCGCGCCTTATTCTGGCGCCTTCGACATACTTGCTCGCGGCCCCCGCCCCGGCGCCGATAATCGTCAGCGTCTCGGCCATCATGCCGGAGTTGTAGAGGCATTCGTTCCCCGGCTTGCTGTAGCCCGCGTTTTCCAGGTTGCCGACGGAATTTTTCTGCCTGTAGATATAATACGGCGAAAGCCCCAAGCCGCTAAAAGTTTCGCCCGCAAAATCAAGCATTTTAACGACCGCGTCCGAATCGGACATCGGGTAGTCGCTTAGGTTTTCGTTTAGGCGCGAAGCTCGTTTCACCGTCAGCGCGTGCACGGTAACGTTTGTCGGGCCGACTTCCGCAACCCCTTTTACCGTCCGGGCAAAGTCCCCGACGGTTTCGCCGGGCAGGCCCGCGATTATATCGACGTTGACGCATCCGAAGGAAGCCGCCGCCATTTCATACGCCCGAAAAAAATCACCCGGCGTATGGTTCCTTCCGATAATGTTTAGCGTCGCCGCGTTTAACGTCTGCGGGTTGACTGCGATCCGGTTAATCCCGTAGCCGCGCAGTATCCCAAGCTTTTCTACGGTGATGCTGTCGGGCCGCCCGGCTTCGACGGTGTATTCCATATTTGCGATTTTCGGAATTTTTAGATTCTCGATTATCCGCAGCAGTTTATCCAGTTGGCGCGGCTCGAGCGCCGTCGGCGTCCCTCCCCCTACGTAAACCGACGTCAGGATGCCGCCTTGCATAACTGCGGTTTGCGATTTACGTTCCAATTCGGTTGAAAGCGCTTCCAAATAATTTAAAACGATTTCGCCGCCTAAATAGCCGTGGCCCTCGTTGAACGAACAGTAGAGGCAGCGCGAAGGGCAAAACGGGACGCTTACGTATAGCCCAAGCGGAGTTTTTTTATACGGTTCGGCCAGCGAGCATGTTAATTGGGTCAGCTCAATTTCCCTTCGCGCGGTTTTTATCGCGAGGGCGGCCTTTTCGGCAAGGCATCCGATTTCGCCGGTTAAAAACGAGCTTATTTCGGCTTCGCCAAAACCCCCGCCAAGCCATTCGCGTACAAGCTTTGCGGGGCGGACCCCGGTCAGCGCGCCCCAAGGAGGGGCGGCGCCCGTCGCTTCCCTAAGCGCCCTAAAAGCAGAAAGCGCGAGCAGTCGTTTTGGTACCAAAAACGCCTCAGCCAGCGTTCCGTTATTAAAATCGCCAGGGTTAAGCGCCGCGCCGGCTATTTTTACCCCGTCCACGTAAGCTTCGCAGCGGCAAGTTCCCGTCGATTCGTCATAACAGCTTAAAACGCCGAACCCTTCGGACAAAAGTTTGATTTCGGGTTCGAATGAAAACGAAAACCTCGAATTCGGGAAAAATAGCTGCGCGGCAGTCTGTATGTAGCTCGAGTGCGTATGGCCGCGGAGCGCGCAGCGCATCGGTTAAGTCGTCACCCGCTTGATTTCGTGGGCGCCGGTCAGATTGGTGAGCTTCGCGCAAAGCCTTTCCAATTGGAAGCGGCCGGGTATCTCAACCCCTATGTTGATTATTGCGTCCGCGCGAAGTATCCGGGCGTTGAGCGTCTTAACCTTGATTTTTTCGTCCGTGAGCACGCGCGAAACGTCCATGATAAGCCCGTCGCGGGCGTCGCAGATCATCCGCAGGTCCGCGCGGTACGAAACGTTGTCCTCGACCCTTGAGGGCAGCTGCCAGTTGGCGTCGATTATACGTTCCATGTCGCCTTCGCCGATGTTGATAATGTTCGGGCAGTCGGTGCGGTGAATCGAAACGCCGCGCCCCCTTGTCACAAACCCCAATACGGCGTCGCCCGGGATCGGGCTGCAGCACCGCGAAAACCTGACGTTCGCGTCGCCTAAGCCCTCGATTACGATGCCGCTTTTCTTCTTCCGGTTGGCCGCGGCGGTATCGCTTTCGTCGATCAACTCTTGCAAAATTTCCGCGTCCGTAGCCGTGGGAAG
>WREB01000017.1 GCA_009779525.1 Defluviitaleaceae bacterium | reverse complement strand
GCCTACCGTAAGGACCCCGTTCGTGCCCTGCAGTATCGGGTCGCTCCTGCTGCTTACGACGTCGGCCTTGGCGTCGCGGTGCGTCATCAGGCGGATGTTGTTATCCTCGCGGAATTCGCCGAAAAACCGGTTGGTCGTGGAGTTGGTCTTCATCCAAATCTGGTAGGGAATCGCGCCCCACGACGTTTGGAGCGTCCCCAGGTTTGCGATCACCAGGTAAACGTCCTGCTGCTCTATCTCGCCCGTGCGCGATTTAGTTGTCATCGTGTCCGAATAGCTCGGCCAATGCTCGACGAACCCGCAAATGAATCCGAAGAAATCGTTCCCGTCGCTGTCGCGAAGCGCAACGCGCTCACCCAGCTTATAATCGAGCTTTTCCTTGAAATTAATGGAAAGAAGCAGCCCGTCGGAGCGCGACGCGAGCGCGTTAAGGTAATGGTTTATATGCACCGGGAGAAGGTCGTCACGGTACCAGAGCGTTTCGCCGAACCGGTTCGTATCGACCGCCATAAGCGTCGCGGTTACGGTCGAGCCGCTTTTCCTGACGGTGGTGTTTCGGCGGATCATAACCTTCGCCATCGCGTCGACTTCGTCGAATCCCGTGAACCGTTCGTAGTCGGGCTCGAAGTAGACGAGCTGAAGCGGCCCGTCCGTCCCGCCCGGCCCGCCTCCGCCCATCCCGGGCGGCGGGGTGTTGTCGCGCCAGCGCTCCGCGAAAACCAAGTCGGCGCCAGTCTGGTACATGATCGTGTGGTCGTTGTTGAGGTTGATCGTGCGCGCGGATTTTGCGCTGAATATTCCGACCGCCAGCGTGAACATTAGAAATATCATGATGAACTGCTCTTCGCCCGCGCTCCTGATGACTTTTAAAAGGGAAACGTAAAGCGACGGGGACCAAAACCGTTTTCCGACGATAAATACGAGCCTCACCAAATAGGGGAAGACCCGCAGGCACAAAAGCCCCATCCCGATGATGAATAGCGAAGAGGAAAGGTACAGGAGCGGGTCGACGGACTGCACCTCCGTGTAGCGCGCGAGGCTGTCGCGTTGATTATTGTACGTATAGAAACCGTAGCACGCGACGCCGAAGCAGAGCACGTCGAGGTAGAAGCGCTGCCAGAGCGCCTTCTTGGGCTTGCCCGATTTCGTCCGCTTATAGTCGACGATCGTCACGCGCGAAAACCTCACGACCGGCACGAGCATCATCAAAAACGAAGCGCCCGCCGCTATCCCGGAATAAAGGAACGCGTCCAAGTTGAGCTCGACCTGGAGCGCCGAGCGCTGGACCATTTCGAGGAAACCGTTCGACGAGCCCAGCATCCTGCATATCATCATTCCGAGCGGGATTCCGATCAATATGCTTGCCGCGCCCACGAAGACGCTTTGGAAGAGGTAGATGGAAAATATCTGCCGCCTGCTCGCGCCGCGGCTCTTAAGCACGGATATGTCGTTTTGCTCAAGCGAAAGGATCTGCCTCGAAACCATATATATGTAAAAGGCGAGCATCACGTAAATCGGCACCTGCAGCACCCAAAGAGTCACCGTCAGCTTCTCGGTCCTAAGCGCGTAGCCGTCCAGGGTGTTCATGAAGTTTTCCTTGTAGCTCCAAATATGGTCGGAACGCTCGTTGAAGCGCGTCTTGATTATTTCGTCCGCGGCCTGGTAGCGGGCGACTTCCACCGCCTTCATGCGCGTATAGTCGAGCATTATTATCCATCTCGACTTGATGTTGTACTTGGGGTGGTACTGCTCGATGAAGTGGCCGCCAGTAAGGTGCTCGGAGACGAGGATGTCGTTTCGGAAATTATTGGGGTTGGCGGTCCAGTACAAGTCGTTGTCGTCGAGCGTTTCGTAAATCCCGACGATCTTTATGTAATAGACATAGTCCGGATCGCTGTCGTTCGTCTTGTTCATGTCGTTCGAAGTCACGCTGGTTACGGTCAGGAGCTCGTTTAAAAGAAAATCCTGGCGGATCATCGTGTTCTGGCACGCGATCGCCTCTATTACGTTCCCGTCCACGAGCGAATCGGACGGGAACCGGCCCTGCACGATCTTAAGGTGGTCCCTGTAGCCGTCGTACGAGTTTACGTTGATCGCCCGTGGCCTAACGCGTTCCTCCCTCGGTTCGGTCGGATGACAGTACCAGTTTTCGATAACGATGTTTTGGACGATGTTTGAGAGCGGGATGTCGATGGTATCTAGCACCTCGCCGATTATCACGTCGCGGGTCTGGCGGTATATGTCGAGGATCCTTTCCTCCTTGACGTAGTTAAACGTATAGCTGAGCTCGGCTATCGTCGGATGCGTGTTTTTTTCGATCCTGACGTTTTGCATGTCCTTCTGGAGGATGCGCTGCATCGTCGCCTGCCTGTAAAGCGGCGTGCTCGAGACGATCCCGACGAGCAGGATGTTGCCGACAAACAAGCTCAGCATCATCCATTTGTTTTTCCACATCTTCCTAAGTAAGAACGCTATCAATTTTTACCTCCAAAAACGAAACTCAGCCGCCGCATTGCGTCAGTTGATAACCACCATCTGCCCCGGCTCGAGCCCCGCGAGAATCTGAATGCGCATATCGTACTCAAGCCCGGTCGTCACGTACCTTTTCTTCAGCGTTCCGCTTTCGTCGTAGACGTAGACGAACTGCTTGGTGTCTTCGGGTTGGATCGCGGACCTCGGGACCACGACGACGTTTTTTATCTCGAACGCCGTAGGCCTCCCGTAAAAGCTCCGCGCGTTAAGGTCCTGGAACGTAATCTCAAGCTCGCGTATCTTGTCCCAGAAAGCTTCTTCGTCGACGGGCATCAGGATATAGTTGTAGGTAGTCTCGCGCGTGTTCGTCGCTATCGGGTCGGAAACGACGCGCATTTCGACCGTTATGTCGTAATACGAGTTGTAGGCCTCAAAGACGTCGCCGTAGCGGACGGTGTCAATCGGGCCGCCCTGCGCTACGAACTGCACCGAATCGAAGTCGATTATCGAAAAAATGCGCTGCCAGTTCCGCATCACGGTCCCGACGTTCACGCTCAGTATGTTCGCGACTATCCCGCTAAACGGCGCGCGCAGCTTTTCGCCCTCGAGCTTCTCCTCGATTTCGGCGAGTCTTTTATATAAATCCTCGCGCCTCAGCGCGTCCCTGGATAAAAATTGCCTGTATTCCAGACCCATCCGCTCGATCCGGAGCATGCGCTTTTCCAAATCGGTTTCGCTCATGTCGGCGGTGAATTCGTTCCTGTAGCTGTCCATTCCGAAGAGGCGCTGCTCGTTTTCCGCCGCGAACTGCTGCTCGTACTGCTCGATCTCAAGCAGGAGCCGCTCCCTGTCGGCTTCGAGCGATTCCTGGTCGAAAATGATTTCGGCAATGATGTCGCCTTCCTCGACGTAATCGTAATTGCTCGCGTAGATGCCAAGCAGCCGGCCCTCGTCGTTTTTAAAATACATGTCGCGGTACACCGGGGTGTGCAGCGAGACCCTCATTTCGAACGTACGCGAGATGTCGCCTATCGTCACCTCGGCGAGGGAGTAGTCGGTCGCCTTCCTGTTTTGGCTCGAATTGATGTCGGAGATAAGCCCCGCCTCAATTATCTGTTTTAGCCTTGCCTCGTCGGCCACGGTTTCCGCGCGGCCCGAGCATGACGAAAGAGGCGCGGCGATAAAAAACGCCGAAAGCGCGACGAAGGCAGTTGATTTAAATCTTTTATTTAACAAAAAGTTCGTCCCCCTCGGCGAGACCGTTCTTTATCTCGACGAACACGTCGGTCCGCATTCCGACTTCCACCTGCCGCATCGCCTTCATCCCGTTTTCAAGCACGTAGACGTAGCTTCCGATGTCGGCGTCGGAATAAACCGTGTTTGCCGGGACGCGCAGCACGTTTTCGGCTATGTCGGAATACACGTAAAAGTTGACGTACGCCCCCGGCTTGAGGTTTTCGTCCGGGTTAAGCACCCTGAAACGCGAAGGGGGGGGCAGCCTCAGATTTGAGAAGAACGCGATTTCCTGCGTCGTCAATATTATCCGTTCCATTTCGTATTTGCTTTCGCCGATGTTTCCCCTGATAACGGCGTCGCGGTTCATCAGTAGCTGCGCTACCGAGGAATATTCCACGAAAACGTCCTTTTCGTCGCTTATGTAAACCAACCCCTGGAACGGTGCGACCCAATTCCCCGGGAAGATTTGCGCCGTCCAGGTAATCACTCCGTCGTAGGGCGCGCGCAGTTCGGCCGCGGCGGTCCGCTCGACAAGCTCGTCAAGCTGGAGCAGGGCGTAATGCAGCGTGAGCTCCTGCCTTTCCCTCGCCTGGTCGAGCTGAAGCCAGCGCCGCTCAATCTCGAGCTTTTTCGCCTCCGCTGCTTCCATGTCGTATTCGCTGTACGAGGCTGCCCTGCCTATTAGTTCACTGAGCTCTATTTGCAAAATCGCTATGTCGATTTCGGAAAGCTCGTTATCGATCGCGTTGGATTCTTTCATCCTTTCGATGGAATCGCGCTGCGCCTTGATTTGGTCCTCGATGTACTCGATGTCGAGAACCGCGAGGACCTGCCCCTCGACGACCCTCTGGCCGGTCAAGCACTTGAATTCGCCGAAGCGAAGCGTCGTGTTGCCGTACGAAAGCTTGTCCGAACGGACGCGAACGATCCCTTTGTGCTGGGTAACCCGCTCGATGTCGCCGCGGGTCACGCTTGCGGTGTCGGCCTTGATTCCCTCAGGAATCAGAAGCTCCGGCGCGAAAAGGCGCTGCGACGTGACCGCGCAGCCCGAAATAAGAAAGACTGCGGCAATCAAAAGAAAAAACGCGCTTTTTATCTGCATCGTCCCCTTCGTCATTCGAGAATCACGGTTTCGCCGGGCGACAAGCCCTTGAGGACCTCGATGGTCGTATTGCCCTCGAGCCCGATCTCGATGTCCCTTATGTCCCTCAGCCCGTCGGTCAGGATGTAGACGAAAATCCTGGCGCTCGAACGCTTCACCGCCATGGTCGGCACGTATACGGTATCTTTCGACTCCGCAAGCACCACGCGTATCGTCGCGAAATCGCGCTGGGAGAATATTGAAGCGTCGACGCCGGGTATAATCAGATAGACCGCGTCCTTGTCGTACCTGTCTATCCCGTGTTCAGCGGGGTCAATGACCAGCCCTGTGTACGGTTCGCTTTTTATGGACATGTTGTACTCGCCGCCGAGCTCTAAATACTGGGTGTCGGGGCCGCGCACCATGAACACCGACTGCGTTTGGTCGGCTATGTTGGCGACGCGCTGGTCGGCCGTCGACCTGTCGCCCTCCTGGAACGTGAGCACATACGTCACGACGCCGTTAAGCGGCGAGCGAAGCACCCTGCGTTCGCTTTCGAAGCTCAGGTAATCCCTGTTAATGCGTATAGATTCGATCTCGTTTAAAATCTTTTGGCGCTGTTCTAAATATGAGGCGGTGTCGGCCGCGGTGCCGGACATGGAGGATTGGTTAAATTCCTGCTCGAACCTTTCGTCCAGCTGCTTCAGGTTTAACCTCGCCCACGATTCCTCGCGGTCCGATTTTTCCAGTTCGCGCAGGAAATATTCGCGGTCGAGCTCGGCGATTATATCGTCTACGTTGACTTCGTCGCCTTGCGCCACGAATATGTTTTTAATGTAAACGTCGTTCATCGGGAAAGTTAACTGCATTTCGTTCGTCGGGACGTAGCCGGCGCTGATGTCGCGGTAAAGCATCACGTCGCCCTGGCTCACCATCACCTGGCGGTACGTCGCGGATTCGGGAATGTCTAAAATGGGCGGGGGAAGGACGGGCTCCTCGATCGGAAGGCACGACGCTAGCAATAGGAAAGCCGCCGGCATAAGCCAAAAAAGTCTTTTCATTCATCCCTCCGACGTATTCGGTCGCAAAGCATTTACGTATTATAAACCTGTTACCACATATGTCAATTTTCATTCGCCAATCGCCCGAAAAAATTAAAAGCCCGCTTTCGCGGGCCGGACGGTCGTTAATTTACTTGCCGAATACGGTTTGCGCAAGCTTCATCCGTTCGATTATTTTTACGCCGAACGGGCAGCGCTTTTCGCATTCGCCGCAGCCGGCGCAATCGGACGCCGAAACTTCTTGCTCCCAGTAATGCGCGGCTACGGTGGGCGGCAGCGCCTTGCCGATAGATACGCCCGAAAGATCGACGTACTTGTTTACAAGCGCGATATCAATTCCCGAAGCGCACGGCAGGCAATGGTTGCAATAAAGGCACTGGCCCTCCGCCTTGTACTTCGGGTCGAGCTCGTAAAGGAACGCAAAGTCGGATTCCGCGCTTTCGGGGTCGAACGACGCCGCAAGCCGGACCTGCTCGGCGTTAACGCAGCCGATCAGCGCGCTTGCGACGGCGGGCCGCGTCAACGCGAAATTTATAAGCGGGTTCGGCTTTATCGGCTGGCCGAAAAAAGAGACGTCCTTATAAAACAGCGTCCCTCCTCCGAACGTCTTCATGACCGTAATCGCGGAGCCGTGCTCGACGCAAGCGGCGTAGAGCGCCGCCCGGTCCGGGTGCGTGCCCCTCGTCGCGTGCTTTCTTATTTTCTCGGGCTTGAACAGCTCGTTGATGTCGTCCATCGAAGGGAGCAGATCGAACGCGGGGTTGACGCTAAACATCAATACGTCGACCAATCCGGTTTCGACGGCTTTTTTAGCCACCGCCGGGTTGTGCGAGCTAAGGCCGATCAGGTTTATTTTTCCGCTTTTCTTAAGCTCCCGCGCGTAGTCGATAATTTCCGTCTCAAACACGCTAGCGTAGTCGCTTTCGGTGTCGACGAAGTGAAGCATTCCTATGTCGATGAAGCCGGTTTGCAAACGCTCGAGCAAGTCTTCGAAAAAAAACTTGTTCTCGGCTATGTCGCGGCTCCTGAGGTACTGCCCGTCTTTCCAGGCGGCGCCTATGTGGCCCTGAATGATCCATTTATCGCGCGTTCCGCTTATCGCGCGCCCGATGTCAGTCCTTATTTGCGGCTCCGACATGAATACGTCCATGATGTTGATTCCGCGGGCGCGCGCTTCGCTTATGACCGACTCGACGCTTTGATAATCCTTGTCTTGCAAATGCTCGCAGCCAAGCCCTATTTCACTTACGTCAAGGCCCGACCGGCCCAGCTTCCGATAGCGCATCATTATCCCCTTCAAGCTTCGCGCCGCTTTATTCGAATCCGTCCATCAAATCCTGCATGTCGTACAGACCCGCAGGCTTCCCTTTTATGAACGCCGCCGCCTTAAGCGCGCCCACGGCGAAGACCTCCCGCGAAAGCACCGTGTGCTTGAATTCGATCACCTCGTCATGCCCCGCGAAGACGACCGAATGCTCCCCTACGATCGATCCGCCTCGGATTGAGTGCATTCCGATTTCATTTTTATCGCGCTTCGATTCGCGTCCGGATCGCCCGGCGTTTATTTTCATTTCGCCGTCCAGCGCCTTGTTGGCGGCGTCGGCAAGAAGCAGCGCGGTGCCGCTCGGGGCGTCCTTCTTTTGGTTGTGGTGCCTTTCGACGATTTCGATGTCGAAACCCGAACCGTTAAGCAGCCTCGACGCCCTTCCGAGCATGCTGACGATCAGACCTATGCCAAGCGACATGTTCGGCGAGTAAAACACCGCTATATGCCTTGAGGCGGACTGGATCTCCCTTTTGTCCTGCTCGGTATATCCGGTCGAGCAAATAACGACGGGAAGCGCCTTCTTCAGGCAAAAGCCAAGCAGATCGGAAAGCGCGCCGGGCCCCGTAAAATCCATCACGACGTCCGCGGGCATGTCGCAGTAAGAAAAGCTCGGGTACGTCGGTATCGTCAGCCCGTCGAACGAAATCACGATATCGACGCCCGCCACGATCTCGCATTCCCTGTCGGTTTCGGAAAGCGCGCGCACGACTTTTCCCATCCTGCCCAGGCAGCCGTTCAATATTATCTTAGTCAAGCTTAGCCTACCTTCAATCCGTATTCCGCCATCCGGCGTTTTAACTCGTAAAGCGTATTGTCCTCGACCGACGTGAGCGGCATCCTGCACGGCCCGACGCCGAAGCCCAATAGGTTAAGCGCCGCCTTGATCGGCATCGGGTTAACCTCCGCGAAAATCGCCCTGACCAGCGCGAGGATCCCGAGCTGCATCCTCCGGCTTCCTTCGACGTCGCCGTCCATGAATTTTTGGACGAGTTCGTGCATTTCGCCGGGTATGATGTTCGCCGCGGTCGAAATCACGCCCCTGCCCCCGAGCGACAATATCGGAAGGACGTAATCGTCGTTGCCGGAGTAAATGTCGATGCGTTCGCCGCACAGCTCGGCGATCTCGGCGACTTGCACGATGTTTCCGCTCGCCTCTTTCACGGCCACGATGCTATCGATTTTCGAAAGCTCGGCGAACGTCTTCGGCTCCATGTTCATGCCGGTGCGGACCTGTATGTTGTAAAGGATTATAGGGGCGTCGACTTGGGAGGCGACTTTCGTGAAATGCTCAACCAAACCCCTCTGCGTCGTCTTGTTGTAATACGGGGTCACGTACATGCACGCGTCGGCGCCCGCGCGGACGCATTCGCGCCCGAGCTCGACGCAGTGCCTCGTGTCGTTTCCGCCGGCGCCGGCGATTACGGGGACCCTCCGGCCGCCCATATGCTTTTTGGTTATCTCCGCCGCGGCGCGGACGACTTCGATATGCTCGTCGGTATAAAGCGTGGACGTTTCGCCGGTCGTCCCGCACGAAACGATCGCGTCCGTCCCGCTATCCAATTGGAATTTTATAAGCTTTTCGTAAGCTTCGTAGTTAAATTCGTTCTTTTCGTCGAACGGCGTGCACAACGCCGTCCCCGAACCCGTAAAAATTGCCATGCCACCCCTTCTTCCTAATCCATAAAGTCAAGCAACGGGCCCAGCTGCGAATCGGAAAGCAGGTTGGCGATCATTAGCAGCACGTCGAATTCGTTGATGCTTCCGATCCGGACCGCCTCGCTTTCGTCGAAATCGATCTCGAACTCGTCCGCCGCCAGCGCGACCCTTAAATTGACCGACGCGTCGACGTTTCCCCCGGGCGTCGTCAAGACGAACGAAAGATTCCGAAGGTTTACGTCGAGCTTTTTCCCCGCGTCGTCCGCATAGCAGAAGCCGCCGGCTCCGATTTTGATCTCGTTACCGCCAAATTTTGCCCCGGCTTGAAACGAAAGATTGTCGCCCGCCCGGGCGGATTTGTCCCATCGCTTTTCGATTGAGGCGTCTATCAGCGTCCCGCTGGTATTTTCGTCGACCAACTTGATTTTCATATCCGTGTCGGACGAGGCCGCGTCGTGGAACTTATTTATAAATTCGGCGTAAAGCAAATAGACTTGCGTTCCGTTTGATATTCGCGCGGTCAACTCTATATCGTCGAGGTTCGTTTCTTTTCCGCGAAACGCGGCCCAGCCGGTTAAACCGAACTCGCCCTCCGAAAATTCGGCGCCCGCCTCGAAGTTTATGCTTGAAACCTTGCCCCCTTCGACGTAAAGACGAATTGACACGTCGCCGGCCACGCTTACGCCGTCCAGCATTTCGAATAATCCGTTTATCGCGTCGCCTATCAAATCGTCAGGCAAACCGTCCTCGGGGCCGCCAAGCGGGAAGATTTCGCGCATGAACGCGTTTAACGAATCACCCGGTAAAGTTATAGAATAGACGTCCTTGCCGTCCTCTTTGTCTTCGCGAACGTATTTCGCGCCCTCGTCCAGCCTTAACGCGGCTTGGGCGAGGCTGCGCCTGTCCGCGGGTTCGCTTTTCGGCGCGGAGAACAGGATCATTTTATAATATTCGTAGAACGGGTCCTGGAGGATCGTTCCGCCAATCGGGCCGAAATAATCGCCCAGTATTGAAGCGTCCCATTCGTCGGCTACCCGCCTCGGGTCAACCGTGATATAATTACCGTATGCCTTGGGGACGGAGGCAGCGAACAAATCCTTATCGAAGTAAAGCAGCAGCTCGGCCACCTGCGTAACCGCAAGTTGAAGGCCGAGCGAGGCTTCTATTTGCGATCGCGCCGTATCCCTTCTCGCGGAACCGTTAAGCGTGAAGATTCCGAGCGCCGAAGTTATCTGGGGCTCTAACTCAAACAGGCCGGCTTCCAGTTTGTTGACCGAGAGCGAAAAAGCGCCGTCCCATTTGTTTTGGATTATTTCGGAAAGAAGAGAGATAAGCGTTGTGTCCGGACGCTTAACTTCGGCGTAGGTTTTGGATACCGCAAGCAAGACCTCGAGCTTCGGGTCGCGCTTTCCGAACGGACCGAACCGAACCGCCGCGAAAGCGGCGGCAGCCGCGGCGACTGACAGTATTATGATAACGACGATTTTTTTGCTCATACCGACCACCTTTTTACATACATTAATGATATTGATATAATCACATGATGTCAATTGATGTGAATGGACCGGCCGCGCGCGAAAATGCGCCGCTTCCGGACGAAGCGCTTCGCGTCATAGGCGTGCTTGAGCAAGACGGGCACGGCGCCTACGCGGTCGGGGGATGCGTGCGCGATATGCTGCGGGGCGTTATTCCGAAAGATTTCGACATCGCGACATCGGCGCCGCCCGATCGGGTCAAGACGCTTTTTAGCCGGACCGCGGACACCGGGATCGCGCACGGGACCGTCACCGTTTTAATCGGCGGTCAAGCGTTCGAAGTGACGACGTATAGGACGGACGGCGAATACCTCGACGGTCGGCGGCCCTCGCGGGTGGCATTCTCCGCCAAAATCGAGGACGACTTGTCGCGGCGGGATTTTACGATGAACGCGGTCGCGTACAATCCAAGGACCGGTTTCGTGGACCCTCACGGCGGAATCGCCGATATAAACGGCAAATTGATTAAATGCGTGGGGATTGCGGAAAAAAGGTTCGGCGAGGACGCGCTCAGGATGATGCGGGCGGTCCGCTTCGCCTCGCGGCTGGGCTTCGAAATCGAAAGTGATACGCTTGGCGCGATAAAAAAGCTGTCGCATAAGCTTAGATGCGTGAGCGCCGAGCGGATAAGGGACGAATTGATCGGGACGCTTACGGGGGATTGTCCCGGCGCGCTGATAATGCTTTTCGAAGCGG
>WREB01000016.1 GCA_009779525.1 Defluviitaleaceae bacterium | reverse complement strand
CGAGATCGGCGGCAGCGTTTTTTATACGTTTGCCGCAAACGCCAGACGCCTGTTTTATGACGGAGCAGAACTGATCAAGCGCGGCCGGTTCGGTAATTATGAGTTGATTAGGTAGCGCGCGCATTCCGGCTTTGCCTGCGCGTCGCGCGCCGGTTCATAAATATTGGCAAAGCGCCGCCATATATTTTATAATACGCTGTGTTTCGTTATATGAGGGGAGCGTCGGCCTCGTGAAGTTTAAAGAAGCGGGCATAGGGCTAATAGTAGTCGGCGCCGTCGTTTTCGTGCTGCTCCCGCTTCCGACTTGGCTCATCGATTTCCTGCTCATGATAAACATTTCGCTTGCCGTCATCATTTTGCTAAACGCCCTTTACTCGACCGATTCGCTCCAAATGTCCCTGTTCCCGACAATCCTGCTTCTGACCACCTTGTTCCGCCTGGTCATGAACATATCGACGACGAAGCTTATTTTGCTAAACGGCTACGGCGGCGAGGTCATCAAGGTCTTCGGCGAC
Source organism: Defluviitaleaceae bacterium (assembly GCA_009779525.1). Next base: position 10,637 of record WREB01000016.1, on the reverse strand, counting down.
TACGTGATGGGCGGCAACATGGTCGTCGGCATCGTCATTTTCGTCATCATCATGATCGTCAACTTCATAGTAATCACCAAGGGTTCCGAGCGCGTCGCCGAAGTTACCGCGCGCTTCACGCTGGACGCGATGCCCGGCAAGCAGATGGCGATCGACGCCGACCTTAACACCGGGCTGATCGACGAGGACGATGCGAAGGCGCGCCGCAAAAAAATACAGGACGAGGCTAACTTCTACGGGGCGATGGACGGCGCCGCGAAGTTCGTCAAAGGCGATGCGATCGCGGGCATCCTGATAATAGTCGTCGAGCTGATAGCGGGCACGATCCTGGGCGCGACGGGCTACGCGACCGGAGAGGCGCTCGGCGTCGGCGAAGCGTTCCAGGTCTACACGCTCATGACCGTCGGCGACGGCTTGGTCAGCATCCTGCCCGCGCTCATGATTTCGATGGCGACGGGCCTTTTGGTCACGAAGGCGACGTCCGACAGCAAGATCACGACCGCGCTTTCCTCGCAGCTTTTTTCGCAGCCGATCGTCATTATGATAACGGGCTCGGTCCTCACCTTCATGGGAATTTTCTCCCCCCTTCCGAGAATCGTCTTCATCCCGGCGGGCTTGGCTATTTTATACGTCGGCTTCACGATGAACCGGCGCGAGAAGCAGTCGAAAGTCGAATCCGAGATAACGACCGACGACGCGGAGGCGGAGGAAATCCGCCGCCCCGAAAACGTCGTCTCGCTTCTTAACGTCGATCCGATCCTGCTTTACTTCGGCTACGGGTTGATACCGCTCGTCGACGCGAGCCAGGGCGGCGACCTGCTTGAGCGCGTCGTAATGATACGCCGCCAGATTGCGATGGAGCTTGGCGCGATCGTGCCGATAATCAGGCTTAAGGACGACATAAAGCTCGCGCCGAACCAGTACACGATACTTATCAAGGGGGTCGAAGTCGCGGGGGGCGAGATCCTCTTCGACCACTACATGGCGATGAATTCGGGATACGTCGAGGAAGAGATCGACGGGATCGAAACCGTCGAGCCGTACATGGGGCTTCCCGCGCTTTGGATATCCGAATCGCAGCGCGAGCGCGCCGAGGCGCTCGGCTACACCGTCGTCGACCCGCCCGCGATAATCGCGACGCACCTGACCGAAGTGGTCAGGAGCCACCTGCACGAGCTGCTCTCGCGCCAGGACGTCCAAACCCTAATCAACAACGTGAAGGAGACGCACCCGATCTTAGTCGACGAGCTTATCCCGAAACTCATGTCGGTCGGCGAAGTCCAGAAGATTCTTTCGAAACTGCTTCGCGAAAGCGTATCAATACGCGACCTCGTCTCGATACTCGAGACGATGGCCGACTACGCGCCCGTCACGCGCGACCCCGACATGCTCGCCGAATACGTGAGGCAAAACCTGCGCCGCGCGATATCAAAAAAATTCTTCCAAACCGGCGTCAACACCGTGATAACGCTCGATCCCGAACTTGAGCAAATCCTCACCTCAAACATCCAAAAAACCGAGGTGGGCAGCTTCGTAAACATCGACCAGCAGCTCTCGCAGAAAATCTTCGAGAGCCTCAAGCGCGAAGTCGGCAAGCTCACGAGCATCGGGGTGATTCCGATAATTCTCACGTCGCCGTTCGTCAGGATGTACTTCAAGCAGCTTGTCGAGGAAATCGCGCCCGACCTCGTCGTGCTCAGCTACGGCGAGATCGATCAGGCGACCGCCGAGGTGCAGTCGATCGGCATGGTGACCGTCGCATGAAGATCAAAAAATTCGAGGGAAAGTCCGAGCACGAGATAATGCAGCGCGTCAAGGACGAGCTCGGCGTTTCGGCGATCATACTTAGCATCAAGCGGAAGCCGTACAAGGGGATCATGGCGTTTTTCCGCGCGCCTTTGGTCGTGATTACCGCCGCGTACGAGGAAAAGTCCTCGGCGGAGCGCATTTGGGAGGAAGCCGCCGGATTGAGGCAGTCCGCCTCATATTTGTTCGAGCGCGAAGAAAAACGCGAACGCGACGAATCTGACCCCGCAATAAAAAAAGGCGCCGAAATAAAGGCGCCGTCTCCCGTCTTGCTAAATCCCGCCGCAAGCCAAGCCGCGCCGGTTTCCAGGCCGGCGGCGAGCTTCGTTTCCGAAATCAAGCTCTCCGACCAGCAGCAGCGGATCGCAAGCCTTGAGAACAAGCTGACGATGACCGAGGAGCTGCTCGAAAAAGTCGTGGCGCAGCTTAACGTCGCCGAACAGATGGCAAAAAGCCCCGAAGCGCGAAAGTACGACAACAGCCTGATCCAAATCTTCTACGAATCGCTCGTCGAGCAGGGCGTGATGCCTGAAATCGCCGAAAAGGTACTCGAGGACGTCGATTCGATCGACGAGCGCGAAAAAATCGACATCACTTTAATCGTCAAAATTGTATATAATACGATACTTAATATCCTGGGCGAACCCGACGCAATCGAGGATGAGGCCGGCGACGGCGGGACCAGGACGGTCGCGTTCATGGGACCGACCGGCGTCGGCAAGACGACCACGATCGCTAAACTCTCGTCGATTCTGACGCTTAACCACAACAAGCGCGTGGGGCTCATCACCGCCGACACCTACAGGATCGCCGCGGTCGAACAGCTTAAGACCTACGCGGAAATACTCGGGCTCGACGTCAAGGTCGTCTATGACAATAAGGAAGTGCAGGGGAGCGTAGGGTCGCTCGAGGGCGATAACGACGTGATCCTAATCGACACCGCGGGGCGCTCGCACCGGAACGACGGGAACCTCACCGAGCTTAAAGAGCTCCTCGAAATGATACCGGACAGCAGGCGCTGCCTGGTGCTCAGCGTCGCCACCAAATGCGAGGACCTCCTAAACATCATAAAAACCTATTCGGCCGTAACCGAATTCGACCTCATATTCACCAAGCTCGACGAAACCGGGACGCTCGGCTCGATACTAAACATTTGCCACATAACGGGATGCAAGGCTTCGTACGTCACGTTCGGCCAAAACGTGCCGGACGACATCGAGATCGTCAAACCGGACAAGCTGGCCAAGGCGCTGCTGGGCCTCGGAACCGGCCAGGGCCATCCGTTTTTGCGCAAGGGGAGCGGCTTGTGACGGACCAGGCCGAGAGGCTTCGCGAGATCGTGCAGCGACAGCGCGAGATCACGGAGCCGCTTAACCTTGGCGTCGACATACTCGAGGAGCGCAAGCTTGAGCTGACGCAGGCGACGGCGAAGCCCGCGACTCCGGCGCGCGTGATTGCGGTGACGAGCGGAAAGGGCGGCGTCGGCAAGACTAATGTAGCGATCAACATCGCGATTTACCTGCGAAAGCAGCAGAAGCGCGTCGTGCTGCTTGACACCGATTTCGGCCTCGCCAACGTTGAGGTGCTTTTCGGCGTAAACCCGAAAAGCAATTTCGGCGACGTGCTCTCCGGCCAAACCTCAATCGAGGCGGCGCTCACCATCGGCCCGCTCGGCGTGCAGTTTCTATCGGGCGGCTCGGGGCTCACCGCGCTTTCCGACATCAGCGAGGAGCAGATGTCCGTGTTGACGGACAGCTTCGAATTTTTAGACGCGATCGCCGACGTAATAATAATCGACACCGGCGCCGGCGTATCCAAATCGGTCATTAACTTCATTAAGGCGGCGAACGACGCGATAATCGTGACGACTCCGGACCCGACGTCGATCACCGACGCGTACGCGCTCATAAAAACGGTAAAGGACGCCTGCGGGGAAGACGAACTGCCCGAATTCAAGCTGGTCGTAAACAGGGTCGACTCCCCCGCGGAAGGCATCGAGGTGTACGAGAAACTGGGCGGGGTAAGCGGGCGCTTCTTAAGCCTGAAACTCGGGAGCCTCGGGAATATCCCGTTCGACCAGCACCTGGTTAGGGCGGTGAAAAACCAGCAGCCGGTTTCGCTTATGTTCCCGAATTCCGACAGCTCCCGCTGCCTGGAGGCGATCGCGCATAAGCTGATCGACGTCAAGCAGGCGCACTCGCCGAAGCCGTCAGAAAAAAAGAAGGGGCTCAGAAGCCTGGTCATGAGGCTTACGGGCAGATAGAAGGGACGGTGCGGGCATTTCATCCACCGAAATGGTCAAGGCAGGCGACAGGCTTGAGTTGACGCTTGCCAAAAAAACCCCGATCAATTGGAACAGCGCGTATACGAGCAAGGTTGAGTCGGCGGACGAACCGGACACGCTGCTTGTGCACGCGCCGATCAGCCTCGGGAAAATCGTGAAGCTTCCGGTCAACGCGGATTGCACGATCAGGGTGTTTACCGAAAAAGGCATTATCGAGTACACCGCCAACATCACCGGCTCGTTTATCGACGAAAGCTCCGAACTTGTCGAGCTTACGATATCCAGCGTCGGCGACAAGGTGCAGCGGAGGGATTTCTTCCGCTTCAACTGCGCGGTGCTAATCGATTACATAATCTTAAACGAAAGCGGAATGCCCACGGACAGCATCATACGCGACGGGGTGATCCGCGACATGAGCGGCGGCGGGATGAGGCTTCTCTCGAAGTATAACATCGAGATAAATTCTATAATCCGGCTGATGCTCCCGCTCGAGAAGGACGAGCTGATGATTTTGGGGCAGGTGCTAAGGATGGACATAAACCAGAAGGCGATACACCCGTTCCAGTACCGCATCCGCTTCACGGCGATGACTTCGGCCGAGCAGGATAAGCTAATACAGTACATCTACCAGGAGCAGAGGAAGATCATCCAGCGGCAGTAGGCCATTCAGACAGGGGGAGTTATGAATGGGCATATTCAACGAAATGCATATGGACGTACTCAAGGAGCTGGGCACCATAGGCTCGGGGAACGCCGTCACTTCGCTAGCCAAGATGCTCGGCAGGAAAGTCGAGATGCACGTCCCGAAAGTTAACTTCGTGGAGTTCAAGGAAATTTCGGCGTTCATCGGCGGGCCGGAAAATATCATCGTGGGGATACTCGTATCGATCACGGGCGACATTCAGGGTATCATGATGTTCCTTTTGAAGATGGAGTCCGCGCGAAGCTTGGTTAGGGCCATGATGGGCGGGGCGGAGGTTTCGGAGGGCGATTTCACGGAGATCGAGCTCTCCGCGATACAAGAAATCGGAAACATTATGATAAGCGCATATTTCAGCTCGCTCGCGGGCATGATGAACAAGCAGTTCACGCCGTCGCCGCCGTTCATTTCCATCGACATGGCAAACGCGATCCTTTCGGTCCCGGCGATCGAGTTCGGGAAGGTGGCGGACCGCGCGCTTTTCATCGAATCGTCGTTTTCGGTAAACAATGTGGACGTCGGGGGTTACTTCATCCTGGTTCCGGACCTTCCGTCATTCCAAAGCATAATGAGGGCCCTCGGAGTCGAATAAGATGGACAGCAGCTTCATTATAGTCGGGATGGCCGACCTAAACGTAGCCAAAAGCCCGGGCGTGCTTACCACGCTTGGGCTCGGCTCGTGCGTCGGTATCGCCCTGTACGATCCCGCCAACAAGATCGCCGGGCTCGCCCACATAATGCTGCCTGATTCTAAGCAGATCCAAAATCACAGCAACGTGGCCAAGTTCGCGGACACCGCGATGGTCAAGCTTATGCAAGACATGGGCAAGCTCGGGGCAAGGCGCGAATCTCTCAAGGCGAAGATCGCGGGGGGCGCGCAGATGTTCGCGTTCAATTCGACGAACGATAGCATGCGCATCGGCGACCGCAACGTCGAGGCGACGCTCAAGATACTTAAGATGCTAAACATTCCGCTTGTCGCGAAGGAAGTCGGGGAAAATTTCGGCCGGACCGTCGAACTATACGCCGAGGACGGCCGCTTCCTGATAAAGACGATCGGACACGGCAACAGGGTGTTATAGGGCACGGGTTAGAATGGGGGCGCCAAATGACTAAGGGCAACAGCCGGGTCGACAAGCTGCACATCTATGTTTGCCTGATAGCCGCTTTCACCGTTACGGTCGTTTGCATAATAAAGCAGGAAACGATTTTCAAGCTCGCCGGCTGGGTGATTTTAACGGTCGCCGCGTTTTACGTGATCGGAAGCGTCGCGCGCTTCTTCATCACGACCAACGTGTTTCCAAAGCCACCGGAGGACGCCCCCTCCGAAGAAGGCTCCGGCGCCGAGGCGGAAGCGCCGCAAGGCGACGAAAGCGATGCCGAGGCGGAGGAAGAAGACTTAGGCACGCTGTAAAACGAAAATGAGGGGACGCGCCCAAAGTGGATGGCACGGACAGGATGTGGAAGGCGTACGGCGCGCATAAGAGCCCGGAAATAAAAGAAAAGCTTATTCTCGCGTACGCTCCGCTCGTTAAGTACGTCGCGGGCCGCCTGGTCATGCACATCGGGGCGCACGTCGATTACGACGACTTGATTAGCTACGGGATATTCGGCCTGATCGACGCGATAGACAAGTTCGACCCCGAAAAAAACGTAAAGTTCGAGACGTACGCTTCGCTTAGGATCAAAGGATCGATAATAGACAGCATCCGCAAGCTGGACTGGGTGCCGAGGACGCTAAGGCAGCGCAACAAGCAGTTCGAGCAGGCCTACGCGAAGCTTGAGGAGGATTTCGGCCGCGAGCCGACGGAAACGGAGCTTGCCGAAAAGCTTTCGCTCTCGCTTGAGGAAACGCAGGAGCTGATGCGCAAGTCCACGGTGCTTTCCCTCATATCGCTCGACGACTATCTCGAGCAAAACTACGAAACAGCGTTCCCAGCCAACATGGTCTCTCCGGTCGATACGCCGGAGGCGCACATGGATAAGCAGGAACTGCACCAAATATTGACGCAGACGATAGAGAAGCTTTCTGAAAAAGAAAAAAAGGTAGTGACGCTGTATTATTTCGAAGAGCTTACGCTCAAGGAGATAAGCGTCATCATGGGCGTTTCCGAGTCCCGCATCTCCCAGATCCACTCGAAGGCGATGCTTCGGATGCAGGCGAGGCTCGGTAGGTATAAGTCATTGCTGTTTTCGTAACGATATAAAATAAGGGAGCCTTTTTAGGCGACCGAAGGACTTTCGGGAGGCGCGCAATGGAAGCTGACCAACCCAAGAACAAAATCGACCTCGAAATAAGGGAAGACGGCGTATACCTGGTAGTCGAACACCCCGCCGACTGCCCGAAGGTTTCGAGGATGGAAGTAATCGCGCTGATAGACGCGTACGGCGTCTCCGGCGTGGATTACGTCGCGCTTAACGACGCGCTCAAGGACGAGCGCGAAAGCGTCGACTTAAAAATATCCTCAAACACAAGCGTCATCCAAAGCGCCGAATCCGCCGGCATAGAAATTTCCAAGGACCGGATGGAGGCGTACATAACGTTTTCGCCCCCGATAAACAAGGGCAGGCTTCTGACCGTTGACGACATTTTGGCGCTGCTGGAAAAGAACAACGTAAAGACCGGGGACCCGGAAAAAATCGCGATGCTCCTCAAGATGAAGCGCTACGAAAAGCAGTACGTCGTAGCCGAGGGGATCAAGCCGGTGCACGGCGAGGACGGCTCGCTCAAATACCATTTCGACAATTCCAACCTGCGTCCGAAGCCCAAGATAATGGACGACGGAAGCGTCAACTTCAGGCAGCTCGGGCTTATCAGGCTTTGCAACCGCGGCGACGTGCTTATCACCTGCATCCCCGAAAAGGAAGGCGCGAACGGCACCGACGTCTTCGGAAATTCCGTGCCGTTCGTCAAGGGACGCGCCCCGATGCCGATGCCGAAGGGCAAGAACACCGTGGTTTCGGAGGACGGGCTTCACCTGATCGCCGACGCGAGCGGGCAGCTCGTGATCGCCGATAAAAAGATCAACATATCCCCGTGCCTCGAATTCAAGGGCAACATCGACAACTCGACGGGCGACGTCGAGTTTAACGGCGAGGTGACGATCCGCGGAAACGTCGTGTCGGGCTTCACGGTCAGGGCGACCGGCAACGTCGAGGTCATGGGCGTCTGCGAGGCCGCGAAAATTTACTCCGACGGCAGCATAGTGCTCGGCAACGGCGCGCAGGGCGCCGACAAGGCGGAGCTTGTCGCCGCGGGAGACATAACCGCCAAGTTCATCGAAAATTGCAAAGTCACCGCGGGCGGCAACATCCTCGCCGACTCAATCCTAAACAGCACGGTGAAGTGCGACGGAGAGGTGATCCTTTCCGGAAAGAACGGCTTTTTAGTCGGCGGCTCGCTGATAACCGGTAGCAAGCTGACCGCTAAGACGATCGGCTCCCCGATGGGAACGCAAACCGAAGTCGAGGCGGGAAGCAACCCCCAGGCGCTTAGCGCGCACCGCGAGCTGTCCGCCGAATACGAAAAGATGAAGGAAAACTACGACAAGTACGACAAGTCCATAACGACTCTCAACGAAGCGAAACAAAAGGGGATTTTAAACGAGGACAAAAAGAACCTGCTCCTCAAGATGATCAACATGAAGATAACGATACGCGAAAAAATGAACAAGCTCCAGACCGAAATCGACGAGCTGACCCAGTGCCTCGTCGTAAACACCGGAACGATCTCTGCCGCCAAAGTGGTCAGGCCCGGCGTGAAGATCACGATCGGAAGCGCCTCGCTCACCGTGCGCGACGAAATCCAAAACTGCGTCTTTAGAAACAACGGGGAGAAAATTTCCATCGGTCCTTTCGTGTAATGAAAGGGGGTATTAAGCCGTGCTTCGCCCAATCGACCTGACGATCACGATCCAGCACGCGTCGGAGGCAAACCGCGCCCAAAACCAGGACAACGCCCGCCCCGAAGTAGCGCAGCATCAATTCGCCGAGAAACTCAACAAAGAGGTCCAGCACAACGACCAACACGTAACGCAGACAAACAAGGCCGAGGAAAACCGCGTCGAGCGGGACGGAAAAGGCCCCGGCGGCAAAAAAGGCGGAGGCAAGAAACGCAGGGAAGCCGAAAAAAAGGCCGCGAAGCCGCTGGTGATGAACCAGCGCGGCGGAAGCATGCTCGACATTTCTATTTAAATGGCTGACGCGCTTGTTTGGATATCGATAATAATCGGGCTCTCGGTGGTGACGCTTTTTACCCTGTTCGCGAACGTCATAATGCGTTTTCGCGAGCGCAGAAGAACCGACGGCGACGAAACCGCCGGCGCCGCGATCGAGCGGATCGACCGCGCCGCCGACGCGGCGCTCGACGAAATAAACAAGACTTCGCGGCTGGCGTTGGACGAACTTAACGAAAAATACCAGGCGATATCGTTCCTCTACAGCCTGCTCGAAGAAAAGAAAAAGGAACTCGCGGCCCTAACCGGCATGGATTCGGCGGAAATCGCAAGGCAGGCAAAAAATAGCGGCGCGGAAATTCCACAGGCGAAAAATTTTCGCGCGCCGCAAAAAAGCAAAAAAGCGCCCGCCGCCAACATAACCGGAAGCGCGCGCTACGAACAGATAAAAAAGCTGCACGACCAGGGGCTCGGCGCATCCGAAATCGCTAAGCGGCTTGACATCGGGCAAGGCGAAGTTTCGCTTACCCTTGATTTGGCGAGGCGCGCCGGAAACGAATAATCGCGGTTAAACGCGGCTTCGTTGCAATTTAACCGCCGCCGTTGTATACTGCGCCGGACGAAACTTGGCCGGCCGGACGGCGGCGGTTTCTATTAACGGGGAATTAGCACAGCTGGGAGTGCGCTCGGTTCGCATCCGAGAGGTCGAGGGTTCGAGTCCCTTATTCTCCATACACAACCAAGCGGGCCGACAAAACGGCCCGCTTATTTTATTTCAATACGCTTGACCGCGGGCCTTTAGCCCGCCGCGTTTTTGATTATGGAGCCACCGCATTAACCAATCATAGTATAATACGTCCATTAACAAACGACTAACCCTGGCCGTCAAGGCGATATTCGAAAGATAGGGGGCGTTCATGCGCGCTGTTTACGTCAAGGCGCCGTTTGAGTTTGAGATCAGGGAAATTGATTTACGGGAGCTTAGGGAAAACGAGATTCTAGTCTCGGTTCGCGCGTGCGGCGTCTGCGGCACCGACATGCAAACCGCGTCGACGGAAGCGAAGGACTTCGTATCGTTCGGCCACGAGGTTTCGGGCGTCGTCTTGCGCGCGGGTGGCGGCGTTAAAAACGTCGAGCCGGGCCTTAGGGTCGCGCTTGAGAGCTCCGCTTTCTGCCGGTCCTGCGATATGTGCCGGAACGGGCGCCCCGACTTATGCGGCGGCGTAATCACTTACGACTGGGGCGCCGATACGCTCGGGTTCGCCGATATGCTGATCGCGCCCGCCGAGCTTGCCGTCCCGATAGAGGAGATGCCTTTCGACGTCGCGGCGGTCCTCGAGCCGATGGGCGTCGCGATGGATTTGTTTCTAACCGCGGACGTCAAGCCCGGCGACGACGTCCTGGTGATCGGGCTCGGTCCGATAGGGCTCTTGGCGCTAAAATTCGCGGTAATTTCCGGCGCTAATCGCGTAGTCGGCGCCTCGCCGCATTACGCAACAAAGCGGATCGAGACCGCCTTGGCTTACGGCGCAAGCGATATAATTTTAACCGATTTGACGAAGGAAGAACGCGCGCAAGGCGGCTTCGACAAGGTGCTCGTCACCGCCCCGCCCGGCGCGATACCCTCCGCGATCAAGGCGGCGAAAACTGGCGGGACGGTCGCATACATAGG
>WREB01000015.1 GCA_009779525.1 Defluviitaleaceae bacterium | reverse complement strand
TTTAAGACGCCCTCGAGGCTTATGTACGAAAGGCTGTCGGCGCCGAGCGACTTGCAAACCTCGCCGGTCGGCATGTTGTTTGCGATCATGTCGTTCCGGTCGGGCTGCGCGACTCCGAAATAACACCTATCTAAAACTGGCGGCGAGCATATGCGAAGGTGGACCTCCGCGGCGCCGGCATCGCGTATCGCCGATATTAGGTAGCGCATCGTCGTCCCGCGCACGATGCTGTCTTCGACAAGCACGATGCGTTTGCCCTCGAGCACCGGCCGTATCGGGTTAAGCTTGATCCTGACGCTCATCTCGCGCTGCGTCTGCGTCGGCTGGATGAAGGTCCTGCCAATGTACCTGTTTTTTATCAGGCCGATCGCGAACGGAATCCCGCTTCCGTTGGAAAAACCGAGCGCCGCGGGAGTTCCCGAATCCGGGACGCCTACGACGATGTCCGCGTCCGCCGGGCTCTCCTTCGCTAAAATGTAGCCGGCGCGTTCGCGGCATTGGCACACGTTCTTGCCGTCTATCGTCGAATCCGGGTTGGCGTAGTAAATGTACTCGAATATGCAGCTCGCCTGGCCGATCGGCTGCCTGCTGTCGGCGAAGAGCGAGATTTGCGCGTGGTTTTCTATCCGAAGGGATGTGATCCCGCCGTTTTTTAGCACGACGATTTCGCCGGGCAAAACGTCCCTGACAAATTTTCCGCCCATCATGTCGAAGGCGTTGCTTTCGGACGAAAAGGCGTAGCTACCCTCGAGCGTCCCAACGCAAAGCGGCCTTATGCCGTACGGGTCGCGGATTCCGACCATCGTGTCCGCGGTCATCAGCACGCACGCGTAGCCGCCCCTAAGCATCCCGGCTATTTTTTGCGCCGCCAAGGCGATGTCGCCGTTGTCGGTTTTTGCCGCAAGCGTCGCGACCAGCTCCCAATCGCTTAGCGAAGTAAAGACCGCCCCGCCGTCCTCCATTTCGGCGCGAAGCGCGTTGGCGTTGACGAGCGCGCCGCTGAACGCCGTCGCGAGGAAGCCGTGCTTGTAGTTTATCACCGCCGGCTGGGAGCTTGCGCCGTATTTTTCGGGCTCGCCGTCGTTCTTGACGTGCCCGAGGTACATCTCGCCCGAAAGAAGCGAAAGGATCTGCCCGTCGAAAACCTCGGAAACGAGGCCCTTGTTCCTGTAGCATTGGATGGAGCCGTCCTTGGCGACGGCGATGCCCGCGCTTTCCTGGCCGCGGTGCTGTATGCTCATCAAGCCCGTGTAAAGCTTGTATATCAGGCCGCCCCCGTTTTTTTTATCGGCAGCGACCGCTACGATGCCGCTTGCCTCGCGGTTGTCAGCCAACTTTAACGCCCCGGTCCGCCGCAAGGCTTAATTGGAGCGCCTCGTCTTTATTAGTGATTCCCTCGACCATTTTTTTACGGTACTCCGATAGTTTTTTAGTAAGCTCTTCGGAAGAAGAGGCGAGTATTTGAATAGCGAAAAGCGCGGCGTTTACCGCCCCGTCGATTCCGACGGAGGCGACCGCGACGCCGGGAGGCATCTGCGCGATCGAAAGCAGCGCGTCGAAGCCGCTTAGCGCGCCGGACTTGACTGGGATTCCGATCACGGGCCGCGTCGTGAGCGAGGCGATCACTCCGGGAAGGTGCGCGGCAAGGCCGGCCGCCCCGATGAACACCTTGACGCCGAGTTTTTCGGCAGTCACGCTCACGTATTCCCTGACCGCTTCGGGGGTCCTGTGCGCGCTCATCACGCGCGCGTCAAACCCGACTCCGAACTCGGCGAGCAAATCCGCCGCCTTTTGCAACAGCTGCCAGTCCGAATCGCTGCCCATAAGTATCGCAACGCTTTTTTGCATTGAAGCCTCCTTCGACATATACGAACGGGGAGCATGATACCAAAATAATATTTGTTAGTACATACCGGTGCCCCGTTCCCGGGGATATGGTATAATCTGCGCGCAAAAACATAAATCGGAGGCGGTTTATTTGGTTAAGTTTATCGCTGGGGGCAAGGGCGAGGGCAAGACGAAACGGATCATCGACATGGCCAACGCCTGCGCGAAAACGACCGACGGGCGGCTTGTATTCATCGACGACGACAAGCGCCACATATTCGACCTAAACCACGTAATACGCTTCGTCGAAACCGGCAAGAAGCGCCTTTCCACATATAAAGAACTCATCGGCTTCGTCCTTGGCATTTTGTCCATGGACAGCGACATTAAGCACATTTTCATCGACGGCCTGACCAACATCATAGAAACGATCGACGACGAAAATTTGGTGAAGCTGATTAGCCGCCTTAACATAATCGCCGCGTCAAACGACGTCGAGTTCGTCGTCTGCGCCAACTTCAAGGCGGAGACGCTTCCGGACGAAATAAAGGCGATACTCATATAAAACGCCCCGCCAAATGGAGACGCGGCGTCTTGTGATTAGGAAATTCGAGCCTTTTGACTGGCGCGGCCTGCACGAATACCTCTCGCAAGAATCGGTCGCGCGTTTCGAGCCGCACGGCGTTTACGAACCGGAGCAAAGCAGGGCGGAGGCGATCCGAAGGTCGGGCGACGAAAGTTTCTTCGCGGTTTGCCTGAAGGAAACCGGGAAGCTTATCGGAAACGTCTGCCTGCGCGAGCAAAATTATTGCGCGTACGCGCTAGGCTACGTGTTTAACGAAAATTTCCGCGGCATGGGCTACGCTACCGAAGCGGCCGGGGCCCTGCTCGACGATTTTTTTTTGAAACGGGGCGCGCGCAGGATCGTCGCGTTCTGCGACCCCCGGAACGAACCCTCGTGGAGGCTGCTCGAGCGCCTGGGTTTCCGCAGGGAGGGCCACCTGATAAAAAACACGGCATTCAAAAACGACGCAGAAGGCGCGCCCGTCTGGGTCGACACATACGAGTACGGGATGCTCAGGGATGAATGGAAGGGAATTTATAACGTTAGATAATTTTATTTTACAGTAAATATTTACTCCGGAATTAAAGACGCGCAACTAACCAAAAACCGTCATTGCGGGCCCTGTTTGCATTCTTGTTAAAAACAGTTCATATGAATTAAACCTTTTTATTTATTTTATAGAAGATTTCCCCGCAGCGCGCCCTGCGGGCGGCGGCGTATGCGTCTCCGTCCGATTTTGAGACCGTGACCGTTTGTATACCGTCCCCGCCGCAGAGCCTGAGCCGCGCGTGGCCCTTCATCAATTCGGGGCGCCTGATTATGCGGGCGCCCTTGCTTATGTGCCGTGTTTTCGAGAACGCCGCGTAGCAGTATTTTTCGTCCTCGAAAGGCGCCTCGCCCCCCTTCGCCTTTTTGTGCAGCCTTCCGCGCGGAAGCCTGACATGGAAGCCGCACCAGTCGTCGTCCGGAAGCGGACATTTATTTCCGTTCGGGCACGGGGCGAGCATGATCGCTCCCGCGCCAAGGAGCATGTCGCGCGCGAAAAGAAGCCTGCGGAAGCATTCGGGGGTGCCCGGCTCGATTATAACCAAAATTGATTCCGTGATTTCCCAAAGAGACTTCAGCGTTTTTGATAAAACGCCTTCTTCCAATTCGTTTATGAGATATGAAACCGCCGCCAAATCGAATGATTTCGTAAACGGTACCGAGGCGACGTCCGCGTCGGCCCATTCGATGTTTAACGATTCGCCGGAAGCATAGCGCATAAATTTTTCGCCCAGCGAACGCATATGGGTCTGCCGTTCGACGCATTTTAATTCGTTTATTCCGAAAGATTCGCATGCCGCGAGAGACGCCGCGCCCAAACCGGCGCCGGCGTCGAGCATCGACTTTATATTGCCAGCTCCGGGTTCTCCCATCGAGTCGCGGACAAAACCGAAAGCGTCGCGCGCCGCCGCGTACGTCGCGGGCATCCGCGATATAAGGTAAGCCGCCGCTTCCTGGCGCGAGCCAATTGCTACCGCGGATTTGTCGCGCTCCCTGTAGCGCGCGCTCAGGCGGCGCGACAAATCAACCGCCTCTTTTTTTTCGGCGTCGTCCAACCGTTCGTCCGCGAAACGCCGAATCGCTTCGAAACCGTCCATGCGCAAATTATATATAAACGGCGCAAATTAGCAAAAAGGGCCGGTCAAATGTTATTATAAGCGGGCGCGCCGCCATACCGCGGCGGCGCGACACAAAATGATACGCGCTTTTAAAATCGGAGGGATGATAAAAATGAAAAATTATTCGACCGCGTGCTTCGCCTGCCTGATTGCCCTGGCGTTATTAGTTTCCTGCGGAAGCGGGGACGCCGCGCCGATTACGACGCCCGAGGCGCCGCAGGCCGCGACGCCGGAATCCACGCCGTCGCCCACGCCAGCTCCCACGCCGTCGCCGACGCCGGAACCGACGCCCGAACCCGAACCGGAAACGGTCGCGGCGGGCACGCCCGTATATCAGATAAACTGCGGCGGGCTGACGGACGTCGGGAGCTTCGTTAAGGATTATAAGTATTGGTCAGGCAGCACTACTTCAGATTCGACCGGATTCACGAACGAGGAGGAGTTTGGCGAACTGGTAATTTTCCCGGAAGGCTTGAAGGACCCGGCGCCGATTTTTTGCTACAACTCGAGCAGATGGGTCGGGGCGGGGTTTTTCGGCTACCGTTTCGACGAACTCGAGCCGGGCCGCGACTACGTGATCCGCCTGCATTTCAACCCCAAGAACCCCGACTCGGTAAAGCCGATTATCGACCTTACGATCAACGGCGAAATGATTTTGGAAGGCTACGACCTGCTCGATTTCGTCAACGAGATGTACCTTGTCTACATCATGGAGCTGCCGGCGACCGCCGATGAGGACGGGAAGATCGCGATCGATTTCATCCACAAGAAAAACAACGCGATCTGGGTAAACGCGATCGAAGTCGTCGCGGGTTGAGGCAAATAATTTATCACGCCGCGAGAACCGTAATCGGCGAAGCCAGCGTCATGCAATAGAGCTTAGAAAATCAATTTTTTGCGTTTTTTCATTACACCTAATTAATTTACGCGAAATTTAATTGGCACGGTATTTGCTATAAACGGCGATTGATCAAAAAAAATCACAGATTCATCCTTTTAAGCAGCCCCTCGATCAAGCCGAGCCCCTTTTCGTCGGCGGCCATTAGATCCGCGACGCGTCCGGCCATCCTTTCGCGAACATCATTTTTGGAAAAGATTTCGCGGTCGCACGGGTCGCCGATTTCGCTGCCGTAGCCCGTCCGCTCGTTGCCCATGATATCGCTCGCATGGCAAAAATGGTCGCCGATCGTTTGCAAATCTTCGGCGCAATCGGGGAACAGCTCTTTTATTTGGTACATGAGCCGCGCGATATAAAACCTGGCCTCGGCGATCTCGCACCAAACCGTGTCCTGCGCCATGCAAATGACGTCCCATATATCGCGTTCGTTCGCCTCGGCTTCGGTTAAGCGCCCGACGCTTCCCCCAGGAATAAAGCGTTTCTTCAACACTTCGCCGATCATCCCGTTTTTGCTTAACCTAAGGAAATTAATCCATTCGTCGTAGTGGCGCTTACCGCCGCCATGCAATCCGTAGCTAAAACTTTCGTGTAATTTGCGAAGCGCCGCTTTGCTGATATCAAGCTCCGAAACGCTGTTCGCCCTTTCGCCCACGATCATGAGTTTTGCCTTGCCATGGTACCAGCCGGAAACTTCCTCGACGCGCGGCTCCGTATTGTCTTCCATGCGCATGAAGTACGGATACAGCGAATAAAAAATGAGCGTCCTGCCGTAATTTTTATACCCGACAACGATCGAGCCGCAAAACAGCTCGGCTTGCGGAAGTATCGCCGGCTGCTTCAGCGCGCAGAGCGCGTACTTGATGGCGTCGGCCATATCGGCCTCGCACAGGTAATTTTCACAATCGGGGTCCGCGGAAAAAATTTCGGGATAAAACCCGGCGGCCCCGTACGCCGTTAAAAGCTCCGCATCAGTGGGCTTTATGTGCGCGGCGGGCCGCGCCGCGTACCCGGTGAGCGCGTCAAACAACGCGTAGTCCTTCGATTTGCGCCAATCCCCGTGATAAACGAAGCCGTAGCCCTGGTTCGTATAATCCATGAAATACGCGAACTCGTTCGCGAAGCCGACGTACGCGGGCCCCGCGTGCCTGACCCCTTCCGGTATTTCGGCGCAGCCGGAAGGCAGGACGAACGATTCGGGGTAGTCGAATTTGTTTTGGGCGTTTTTAGCCAGCGCCACTATTTCCGGCTTTTTAGGCGAATAACCCTCGGCACAGCGCAGGTATTCGCCGATTTGCTCCGCCGTTTTAAGCTCCAGCCCGCGGCATTTTTGCAAGGATTCAAGCAAAAACGCGCGCTTTTCGTAGTTCGCGGCGCTCCTTAACGGGTTGTAGTCGCCTTCCATCGTCGCGACGGCGGCTCCTTGCGCCGTTTCCCTTAACAACCCGCACGTTTCGGCGGCTTCGGCCAAATTTTTATCGCGGGTTCTTTCCGCTAGCATCTTCAAAAACTTGTGCAGATGCAGCCGGTTTTCGTACAGTGCGATGAAGTGCGGAAAGATCGGCGACACGTAAAAATAGTTTTCGTAATTTTCCGCCTGCGCCCGCTCGATCTGCCTCTCCCATTCGTCGTAGACCGCCTGGCCGTAGCCGAAATGCACCCGCTCCATATCCATGCATACTGGCGGCGCGGTTTGCGTCATCATACGAAAACCTTCGGCCAGCGCCTTTTGATAAAGAAACTCGCGGTTTAAGCGCGGACCGTCGGGGCTTATTATGAAAACGCCGCCGGGCCGTTCGCCGTTTGGCCTAAACAACCGCGAGTCGGCGAAGATTTCACTTGGCCGCGTGATTTCGCTTGGGTTTTCGAAATCACACGAGCAGTTGAGCGTATCGTTTCCGTGCTCGAAGGTGTGGCCGAGCAGGACGTTCCCGCCCTCACCGGTTGCATGGCCGAGCAGTTCTAAATTCGGACGGAGTTCGCAATTAGAACGACCGGGCCGGTAGCCCCAGACCAGATAATCGTATTTGCCGCAGCCTTCGTCTATATGGACCGCGCAGCCTTGCGCGACGGATTCGGTTATCTTATTAATAATTTCGCCGGTGCATAACCCTTCGGTTCCGATCAAACAGCAAGACAGGCCGTACGCCGCGAGGCTTGCGCCGTCGTCGGGAAGGCAGTAGAACAAGCCGAACGCGTGCCCGGTTAACACGTTTTGGATCGAATACTCCATGTCCCCGTTTACAAGCGCGCCGTCCGCGCCGCGCAAGGCCGTCCTTCCGTAAAGCAGGCCGAGGGCGCCGTACACGGCCGGCTCGACGTTGCTAAACGGCCAGCCGTCGCCGCTAAACCCGGCGATCTTATGTTTAGGCTTTATTAAAAATTCGTCCGGAGGAAAAAGCCCGCGTATATTTTTCGCGGATTCCTTCGCCATGCCTATTATCTCCGGTTTTTTAGGTTCGTAGCTTTCCGGCTTTTGTAACGCGCCGCAAATCGGTTCGTCCATATCGCACATCCTTTCGGTTTGCCGCCATCATAATAAAAAAAAGGCCCGAAGGCTTATCATTTCTTATCGATTCTAACGGGGACGTACATCGCCATCTTCGGGTCGTCGTAGCTTTCGCCGGCGTCGTAGATGGCGAAGGCGCCCTTGGCGTCGGCGCGAAAACCGTTTTCTGACGCGAACGTTAAAAGTTTGGCAAGCGCCGTTCCGTAGTCGGCCGGCGTTTCGCTGTCCGAACGGAGATAGTATTCACCTTCCGTCGCGATTTGCAAGGCTTCCGCGGCGCCGGGAATGTCTAATGCCGAATCGGCGCGGATCCCGCAGACGAACGAATCCGCTTCCCTGCTCACGTAATACTCCCTCGAAGTTTTGACGATTTCGGGATAATACGCGGCGAGAAAATTAACGATCATACGCGACGCTTTTTTTTCGGCGCCGGGCCCCGCCGCCGACGACACCGCGAAACGCATCGACGGGTTTTTTATCAGCCGAATCGCCGGGGTTCCCCCGCGTTTTAAAATTGGCAGGAAAAGCCGCAGCTTTTTTACTTTATTGGCCCTGCGCAAAAATTCCTCGAAGTAAGGTTCGCCCGTATATTCGAACATGCTTCGGCTAAGCCAGACGGAGTACAGATAATCCCACGCGCCGCTTATTTTTTCCGCGTCGTTCGCGACGGCTATCGAAGCGAACAGGCCCGCGCGGCGAGGCGTCTCGCCCGCGTAGCTTAAGCCGCAACGCGAAAGCGCGTTAAAATCTTGGCATTCGTCCGTCAAATAAAGTTCGTATGCGAACCTGTTCCCGGATTGTCCCGCGTTTCGTCCGAAAACCCTGTCCGTGTATTCCGGGGCCGCTTCGGAAAGCACCGCGAGCGCCGCGTTCTCGATACCGCTTAACTTCGGATGAAGGTAAACGAATTTAGACGCGGCCGGAATGGTCTCGTTTGCGACGGCGACGGTATGCGCCGGCCCGCCTTCGTAAGGAGGGAAGTAATAGAAAGCGTCCGTCGCCTTGTACGCCGAGGGCGTCGTCCCTATCGCTTTCTTGACCGTCCTGTTAAGCGACTGCTGCGACGAATAGCCGCAATTCGCCGCGATTTCAGTAAACTTAAGCGACGAACTCTTAACCAACGCAAGGGCGTTCGAAAGCCTGCGCTTACGCACGTATTCCTTGACCGAATGGCCCGTCGCGCTGTAAAAATCCCTGTATAGCCGGGCGGTCGAGACGAACCCGAAGCGGGCGAGCTTTTGCGCGTCGATTTCGCCGTAAAGCTCGGCTTCGATGAAGCGAAGCAGGCGCCAGACGCAATCCCCCGAGTTAAAAATATTTATCTCATGATTTATCATTTCGGATTGCCCCGCGCCTATGGGGATTCATTTCGGCGAGCTTTCCATGAGTTTTTCAATCGCCGAAATTCTGTCGATTCTTCCGCGCCGAGTTTCGGTTTCGCAGCGCTTCGCGAGCGGCTCGGCGCGTAGGGTAAATCCGTTCCATGAAATATCCGCAAGCGGGTACGGTAGGTTTTTTACGTTCATCTTTTCGTCCGCGGCGACGTCGACCGAAGCCCCGTCGACGCACAATTTGCCGAAATAACGGACGAGCCAGCTTCCCTTATTGTCGACGAAGGGCTCGATCGTATATTCCCGAAACAATTCCTTGGCTTTGTAAAAATCTCTCGTTTCAACGCAAATGTCTATGTCGCGCGGTTCGATTGGCGCGCCCGCCAGCCTTTCGCTTGCGCTGCCGATTATGTGCCATTCGATCCCGCAATCCGTCAGCTTTCGCGCAAGGAACATGAATACCCGTTCAAAATCGAACCGCCCCTCGATCCACGCTTTTCCGTTTGCGGCGAAGTTTCTTGAAATCGTTTCCTTGTACGCGGCGTCCAGATGCCAGGCGTCGTCCAACCCCGTTTTGGTCGGGTAAGACTTGACGAATCTGCCTTCGCCTGTTTGCTCCCAAAACATGTCGGCGCGAAGTTTATCCGCTATCTTGCCTTCGGCGCCCCAGACGTTGTATACAAACTCGCTTTCGGTTTCGCGGCAGAAGCATTTCATCATGCAATCACCAACCAAGCATTTTTCGTCGGCCGGCGTTTTAACATTACGTAAGAACGCCGGATCATGTTCACTGCCAATTATTCCGCTTAAAAACGGTTGTCGATTGGACAAAACGGTACGCGTATTCTACAATAGAAACATGGCCGCGTCATTTCCATAGATCGGATGGCGCAAGTTTTTCTAACATGACTGGGGGTTATTTGATGTTAAAAATGCTGCCGCATAATCTGCTTGTTTTATGCGCGGTGATCATGTTCGCGGCGCAAGCCGGCTGCGCGAGCGATAAAAACGAACCCGCCGCGGCAAACACTCCCGCGCCCACTCAGGCGTCGGAGCAGCCCGCCGATGAAACGAAGCCCGACGAATCTGACGATATAACCGCCGATTCGCCCGAGTTCGACGACATCGCGGCGGAAATAAGGGAGCTGCCCGACAATCTGTTCTTAAAAGTCTTTTCGACGATGGACGACGATTCGTTCCTTCCGTTCGCGCAGAAGCGGTTGCTTGAGGCGGAAGAGGCGGACGACTTCGAGGCGATGGAATCGATCGTGGTCAGGATGGACACGGAAGAGTACTACACACCGCCCGCGAGCCTGTACACGAGCGAATATTTGGCGGTATCAATCGAGGATTTGGTCAAGGAAGGCGGCGGCGTCGGCTTCTACTGGCTCGAGTACATGATAAAGAGCGCGGAAAAAGAAGACTGGCCGGTCTACCCGACCCTGCCCGACGCAAAATACGTCGCGGGCCACACGATTTGGGCCAACACGGGCGCCGGCGGCTACTGGTACGTCGGAAGCGTGACGCCGTATTACAACGACAGGTACACGCGCGTCATGGACTTGATAAGATTCGAATACCTCGGGACGATGACAAGCAGCAATTTCTACCTCGGCGGCAACTGCTGGATCGACGATTTAAAAATGTACAAACTCGACATCACGGCGGACGATTTTATTTTATGGAAGAAACTCGCCGACTTCGAAGAAGAAGGCTTCGAGCCTTGCGAAGAATTATTTTTCAAGGAAGGCTTCATGGCGAAGAAGCAGCCGAGCTTCCTTGTGCAAGGAAGCATAAGGTACGACGTGACCGAAGGCTTGAACGCCTACGGGCCCGGCGAATACTACGCGACCACCAGGGTCACGTTCCCGCGGACGGGCGGGGAGGACGACCCGTGGCTCACGCGGGAGGCCGAGATTTACGTCTTCATCGAGGACGACGACGGCTTCCACAAGATATCGCACCCGTTTTTCATGCACGACTTCATCTACCACAACTTCGAGATGTATTTTAAGGATTACGGCGGGCTCCTCGACATCAGTTGGAGCGGGACCTTGAAATCGGCCGCGCTGTGCGTCGAGTCGATCGACGGCGAAGAGTTCGCGATAGCGGAAATTACGTTTATCAAGCTGCCGTTTTAATTGCCGGCGTTGCGTTTGTTATAAAAAGACACGGCATTTTGAATATGTCCGCCGATAAACGGCAAATCGACTTAAACGCTTAAAACGAAACCGTAAAATAAAAGCCGCCCGCTTTAAACGAAGCGGGCGGCTTTTCGTCTGCATCTTCAGGGGCTCGAACCCTGGACCCCATGATTAAGAGTCACGTGCTCTACCAACTGAGCTAAAGATGCGCGGGAATATTTTTAACACACGGGCGCCTAAAATGTCAATTAAACCCGAGGAGTTGTCGCGCCTAAGGCGCGGTCGCGCCCGAGGCGCGATGCGCGCGCGGAAAACAATCGACTCATCCGTATGTTTCCGGCTTGAACGAG
>WREB01000014.1 GCA_009779525.1 Defluviitaleaceae bacterium | reverse complement strand
TGCAAGATCAAGGGCCCCGGCCGAATGGCGCTCTGCACCGACTCGATGCGCGCCGCCGGAACCGATTCCGTCAGCTCGATCCTTGGGAGTTTGCGCAACGGGCGCGAGTGCTACGTCGAGGGCGGCGTCGCGAGGCAGGTCGGTACAGGCATCATGGCCGCCAGCGTCGCCACGGCGGAGCGCCTGCTTAAGACCGCCGTCCTATCGGCGGGCATTAAAATAGCCGACGCGGTGGCGATGCTTTCGTCCACGCCCGCCGAAATAATGGGCCAAACCGACAGGGGCCGCATAAGGCCGGGGCTTCGGGCGGACGTCGTGCTTTTTGACGAGTCGATGGATTTAAAATGCGTGATCGCCGGAGGGCGCGTGATCCGCGAAGAGCTTTGAGCGGCGAAAAGGGCTTCGTCTTCGGGACGCAGTATTTTTCGATCCGCGACGGCGCGGGGATTCGGACCAGCGTTTTTTTAGGCGGCTGCCCGTTAAAGTGCGTCTGGTGCCACAACCCCGAGGGCGCTTTTATGGAAGCTTCGCTTGCGTACGCCGAAGCCAGGTGCGTCGGCTGCGGAAGATGCGCAAAAGCTTGCCCTGGCGCGCATAAAATAAACGGCGAAAAGCATTCGCTCGAACGCTCAAGCTGCGTCAAATGCTTCAGGTGCGTCGGGGAATGCAAGGCGGGCGCGCTCGAAAAAATCGGCGGGGAGGTTTTCGCCGACGAATTGGTCGTTAAGCTGCTACGCGACCGCAGGTACTACGATACGACCGGCGGCGGCGTCACGCTCACCGGAGGCGAGCCGGCCGTTCAGTTCGAATTCGCCGTACGCTTACTTGAGATATGCAAAAAAGAGGGGCTTAACACGGCGGTCGAAACGTGCGGCTACATGGAAAAGCCGAAGCTCGACGAATTCATGCGGCTTACCGACACGTTCCTCTTCGATTTAAAGGAATCCGATCCGGCGCGCCACATAGAGGCGACCGGATACGGCAACGAATTGATCCTAAGCAATATGGAATATCTGTTTTCGCGCGGGGCGCGATTGATTTTGCGCTGCCCGGTGATACCTGGCTTAAACGACCGCGACGACCATTTCGGCTTCATCGCGGGCCTGACGAAACGCAACCCTTCGTGCCTCGGCGCCGAAGTCATGCCGTACCACCGGCTCGGGACCGCCAAATGCGCGCGCTTCGGGCTGCCGGCGCCAAGGGAGTTTCGCGTTCCCGGCGAAGCGGAAGTCTCGGGCTGGATCGAAAAAATAAAAGAGCGCGGCGGACGGATCGTCGACTACGAAAAAATTTAGCCGCGGACGATAAATAATCGTAAAATATAGCCAAACGGCGGACGGGTAATAATTAATCGTAATATTTAAACGGCGGATAAATCGTTAACAACGAATAAATTTTTTGAGGTGCGTATGGAAAACGGGCGCGTTTCCCGCTTAAGGGAGCAGATCGACCGCATGAACGAAGACTGTCTCTACCGCACCAACGCCTACTCTATCGTCGCCGAAAACCTGCGAGAGACGGAAGGGGAGCCGCTGCAGTTAAGGAGGGCGAAGGCGATCGCGCGGCTGTTCGATCGCGTGAAGATCAACGTCTTCCCAAACGAACCGATAATCGGTTCGATGATCGGGCTTTGGGAGGAGGCGCAAGGCCTTCCAAGCTATGACGAGCAAAAAAACGCCGCAATCGAGGCGGTCGATTCGTTTTTAAAAAATCGAAGCGCTAGAAGACCCGAGCAAAAAGCGGCGGGCGCGAGGCAGCGCCCGATGGAGGAAGAGGTTTCCGAAGGGATGAGCCGCTGGGCGCTTATATCGCGCGTGCACCACGACGCGAGCCTAAACTATTCGGACTACCAGCGCCTGCTCTCCGAAATGGAGGGCCTTTACGCCGAGGCGGGGCTAAAACGCAACCAGCTCGGCAAGGTTATCGAGGCGACGCTAAAAATACAATACGACCCGGAAGAAAAAAGACTTTTATCCGAGCTACCCTGGCTTCCCGGCAACCACCTCGGGCTCGACTACGAGATCGCGCTAGTCAAGGGGCTGGCGCGGATGCGAAGCGAACTCGCAGAAAAAAAAGCGGCCGCGACCGACGAATCGCAAAAAGAATTTTACGAAGCGGCGCTAATAGTAATGGAAGCCGTCGTCCGCCACTTCGCGCGCTCGGCCGACGCCGCGGAAGCCGAAGCCGAATCGGCCGGCACTTCCAAAGACCGCGCGGCGGAGTTAGGAGATATCGCAAAAATCATGCGCAGGCTTTGTGGTGAGCCCGCCGAATCTTTCCGCGAGGCGCTGCAGGCGGTTTGGGCGCTTCACGTGCTCTCAAACGTCGCCGGAGGCTCGGCGATGTCCTTCTCGCGCTTCGACCAGTACATGCTGCCGTTTTACGAGGCCGAAATTGAACGCGGGACAAACAGGGACGAAATCAAGGAGCTGCTTTGCTGCTTCTGGCTCAAGATAAACGAACCGAAGCTTCGGACCGTGCAGAGCATGACGCTTGGCGGCGCCAAGCCGGACGGAAGCTGCGGCGCGAACGAACTGACCAGGCTTTGCCTCGAGGTGGCGCGCGAGCTTAAGCTGCCCTACCCCAACATCGGAGTGCGCGTCGGGGAGACTACGCCCGAATGGCTCTACGGCGAAATCGTCGAAACGATAAAGGCGGGCTTCGGCCAGCCGATGCTTCTAAACGACGGGGTGTTCGTCGACAATTTCATGAAGCTCGGCTATCCGGCCGAAATCGCACGGGATTATTTCAACATGGGCTGCGTCGAGCTGATGCTGCAAGGCAGGCAGCCCCTATGGGGCGGCTGCGGCGCGGTCGATTACGCGGCGTACCTAAGAAAATCGCTCGACTCGTTTGCAATGCTCGGTCCGGAAATCGGAAGTTTCAAAGATTTCCTCGACTATTACGTCGGCTTGATGCGCGACGCGGTGGGCGGGTTCAGGCAAACCGCGCTTCAAAAAAAGGAGTCGCTTTCAAACTGCTACGACCCGTTTTGCTCGCTTTTCACGCGGGGCTGCGTAGAACGCGGGCGCGACATGCACCACGGGGGGAGCGAATGCCCGACGCACTGGACGCTTTACGCGCACGGGTTCGCTACGTGCGTCGACTCGCTCGCCGCCGTAAAAAAATTCGTCTACGACGACAAGCGCTACTCGTTCGCGCAGTTAAAGGAAGCTTGCGCGAAAAACTACGCCGGGCTTGAGGGGATGCGCCTCGAGCTCGAGCGCGGGACGCCCTGCTACGGAAACGACGACGACGCTACCGACGAAATAGCCGGCCGCGTGTTTTACGAGCTGACTTCGGCGATGTACGAACTAAATAGTTTCGGCGACGAGGATAAATACGTCTCGACATTTTTCAGCTACTTCACCCACGTGCTTGCCGGCGAGACGACGCCCGCGACGCCGAACGGCCGCAGCGCGGGCAAGCCCCTTTCCGACGGGATGTCGCCTTCGCAGGGCAGGGACTTGTTGGGGCCGACCAAATCGATCAACTCGGCGCTGCGGCTGGATTCGTCGTACGTCACCGGCGGCTACGCCTTCAACTTGAAAATCGCGCCGCAGCTCCTCGGAGACGCGAAGGGGACCGGGGCGTTCGCGGGGCTTCTAAGGGCGTACGTCGAGGGCGGAGGGCCGCAGATACAGGTGAATTTCGTCGACGCGAAAACCATGAGGGACGCGCAGCGAAATCCCGAAAGCCACCGGGGCCTCGTCGTTCGCGTCGGCGGGTTCTGCGAATTGTTCGCGAACCTGGACCGGGCGCTTCAGGACGAAATAATCGAGCGGACGGCGCACGGCGCCGCGTGAATCATAGCTTGGGAGGGCGCGCTTGAAGGTAAAGGCGGTAAGGCTTTACGGCAAGATGGACGCGAGGTACGAAACGTTCGAACTTCGCGATATCAATCCCGACGAAATCCTTGCGAAGGTGATCTGCGACGGCATATGCATGTCGACCCACAAGACGTACCTGCAGGGGACCGGAAGGCCCGGGATACCGGCTGACATCGCGGTAAACCCGATCATCCTCGGGCACGAACTGGCCGCCGAGGTGGTGGAAGTCGGCGCCGAAGTCGGGCATCTGTATTCGCCAGGCGACAAATTCGGCGTGCAGTGCGCGATGATAATCGGCGGAAGGGGAATGGCGCCAGGCTACAGCTACGCCGAATTCGGCGGGAACGCGACGCATATAATCGTGCCCGCGGACGTGCTGACGACCGAATACATAATAAAATTTAACGACATGGCTTTTTACGAGGCGTCGCTCGGCGAGCCGTACGCCTGCCTGCTATACGCCTTTAACGCCAACTTCCACACCGCGCCGCTTAAGCGAAACCACGAGCAGGGAATAAAGGAAGGCGGCTGCGCCGCGTTTTTGGGCGGCTGCGGGCCGATGGGCCAAGGCGGCGTCGAGCTCATGCTCAACATGGACCGGCGCCCCGCGTTTATCGCGGTGACCGACGTCGACAAAGACAGGCTCGAATACGCGAAAAAAGTTATCCCGCCGGAATACGCGAAAGCGCGCGGCGTTAGGCTCGAATACTTCGATTCGTCGGACGCCGCAAAATCGACCGCCGAGCTTAAAACAGCTACCGGAGGCGCGGGCTTCGACGACATATTCATCATGTGCCCGGTGGCCGCGGCAATTGCCCAGGCCGATTCGATTTGCGGGAAAAATTGCTGCATAAACTTT
Source organism: Defluviitaleaceae bacterium (assembly GCA_009779525.1). The sequence continues at coordinate 6,703 of WREB01000014.1, read as the reverse complement.
TTTTCCGGCCCGACGGACAAAAACCTGAGCGTTCCGGTCAACTTCTACGACGTCCACTATTACGGCAAGCGCATCATCGGCACGACTTCAAGCGGCGTCATAGACATGAAGGAGGCGATGCGAATGTCGGCGGAGCGACGCTTCCGCGCCGAGGTCATGGTCACGCACATAGGCGGCCTTAACGCGGCGCTTGGCGCGACGCGCGACCTTCCGAAGCTTAAGGGCGGCAAGAAGCTCATCTATTCGAACGCGGAGCTTGAGCTTACCGCGATCGCGGATTTTAAATTAAAGGGCGGCCCGCTTTTTTCCGGGCTCGGCGAAATCTGCGATAAAAACGGCGGCCTCTGGTGCGCCGAGGCCGAGAAGTTTTTGCTCGCCAACGCGCCGCCGGCAATTTGATTTATGCCGTAATATTTAACCGGGGCGTAAAGCAACGGAAACATTAGTTGGCAATCTTTCATAAAAAATATTTATGTTGACACGTGTAACTATAAAGGTATACTAACGTCAAATCGTTAAACGTTTAACGTCTCCGGCGAAGGTTTGCCCGGGGATTCACGGATCGCCGAATATAAATTGAGGACGGTGCGCCGCGCATGAATGCGATTACGAAAGACAGGTACGCGAGACGGCTGAGCTACGGCAAGAAATGGAAGCTGTGCCTCAAAAGACACTGGCCGCTCTACCTGCTTATTCTGATACCCTTCGCATGGGTCGTCGTGTTCAGCTACGTCCCGATGTACGGGATCGTCATGGCGTTCCAGGACTTCTCGATGAGGCTCGGCTATTTTAAAAGCCCGTTCGTGGGGTTCAAGCACTTCGCGAGGTTCTTCAGTTCGGGCCTCATATGGACGCTAGTCGGCAACACCGTGATTCTTAGCCTATACGGCATGATCGTCGGCTTCTTCACCCCGATAATCCTCGCGCTGATGATAAACGAGATACGCCAGCGCCTGTTCAAGAAGGCGTTCCAGATGATCGCCTACCTACCGTACTTCATATCGACCGTCATCGCGTTCGCGATACTAAACGCCTTCTTTTCGGGCAACGGCACGTTCAACCAGATACGCTCGCTTTTCGGGCTTAATTCGATAACCCTGATGGGTATAAAAAGCACGTTCAGGCACATGTACGTCTGGTCGGGCATCTGGACGGGCGTGGGATTCAGCTCGGTGCTCTACACCGCGACGCTGGCCAAGGTGGACCTCGAGCTTTACGAGGCCGCGGTGCTCGACGGCGCAAACCGGTTGCAAAAGATCTGGCACATCGACATCCCGTCTATAATGCCGACCATCACGATTTTGCTGATCATGAGCATGGGCGGGATACTCGGCGTCGGCTTCGAGAAGACGTACCTGATGCAGACGGGCCTCAACCTCGGCGTTTCGGAAGTCATATCCACCTACGTTTACAAAGTCAGCTTGCAAATGAACAACTTCAGCTTCGGGCAGGCGGTCAGCATCTTCAATTCGGTCGTCGCGCTGTTCTTCATAATATCGGCGAACACGATCGCGCGAAGAGTTTCCGAAAACAGTCTATGGTAGGGACTTCGGGCGGAAGGGGAATGAGATGAAGGTCAGGCGTTCCAACCGGATCAAGCAGACGCGGTTCGACACGGTGTTCGGGATAGTCAACATGGTTTTCGTTTGCGCGCTTTTAATTGTGTTTCTCTATCCGCTGCTAAACGTGGTCGCGGTTTCGTTCAGCTCATCCGACGCTTTCGCAAGCGGAAAGGTCTGGCTGCTCCCGGTCAAACCGACGCTCGAGTTTTACGACATGCTGCTGCGCATCCAGCAGATTTGGGTGGGTTACGGAAACTCCATCTTCTATACTGCCGCGGGGACTACGCTCGGGCTCGTGCTTACGGTCATGGCGGCGTACCCGCTTTCGCGCAAGTTCATGATGGGCCGCCGGTTTTTGATGACGGTCTTTTTAATAACTATGTTCTTCAGCGGCGGGCTGATACCGACGTTCGTCCTGGTTAAGAATTTGGGCATGTTCAATACGCGCGCGGCGCTTATCATCCCCGGAGCCGTGTCCATATGGCACATAATCCTCGCCCGCACCTACTTCATGAATTCGATCCCGCAGGAGCTCTACGACGCCGCCGAAATCGACGGCGCGAACGACTTGCGCCTGCTTTTCACGCTGCTGCTCCCGCTTTCAAAGCCCATACTCGCGGTGCTTTCGCTCTACAGCGCGGTCGGGATATGGAACAGCTACTTCAGCGCCCTGGTTTACCTTACGGACGCTTCCAAGTATCCGCTGCAGCTAGTGCTCCGCGACTACCTGACCGACCCGAAGAACATGGACGCGATGATGCGGCGGTTCGGTCTTATCGGAAGCCGCGACTCGGCGCTCGTATATTCGAAGCGCGACGTGCTCCGCTACGCGATCATCGTGGTTTCGTCGCTTCCCATGGTAATGCTGTACCCGTTTATCCAGCGCCACTTCGTCAAGGGCGTCATGCTCGGGTCGTTAAAAGGATAGAATACTTTCCGACGGGTAACGCGAAAGGGGTGTTTGCAAAAACAATAATGCAGCAAAATCAACGCAAAAATCCTTAAGGAGGAACACATGAAGCGCATTTTATGCATCTTACTTGCCCTCTCGCTTGTCGTCGCGGCTTTTGCCGCCTGCGGGGGCACAAGCGACAACAACTCGTCCGGCAACACGCCCACCCAGGCCGCGTCAAGCGGCGGCGACATATCGGGCGGCGACGCGGTTACCGACGACAGGCCTCTTCTGACTTATTCGACGGTCATCTGGGGCGTCATCGCCGACTTCGAGCAGCGCGCCTGCTGGGACGTGATCGAGGACAAGTTCAACATCAACTTCAAGTTCGAATTCGTCAGCGAGGACCTGTTCAACGAAAAGATAAACATAATGGTGCAAACCGACACGCTGCCGGACTTCGGCTGTTTCGGCGACAACCCCATCAGGCTCCACACCTGGGGCGACGAAGGTTTCCTAATGCCGCTTAACGACTTTATCGAAAACCAAGGGACGCACATCAGGGCAAAGTGGGCGACCTACCCGCAGTACAGGGAAGCCTGCACCGGCCCCAACGGCAAGATATACTGGCTCCCGCTCGTGCAGTTCGGCCGCACGCTGCAGTGCGACAACCATCTGTTCGTCAACCAAAGCTTCCTTAAAGAGCTTGGCATGGAAATGCCGACTACGACGGACGAATTCTACCGCTACCTCAGGGGAGTCAAGGACAACGACGTCAACGGCAACGGCGACATGAACGACGAAATCCCGCTCATATCGATGGAAACGATGTGGGCCGGCTTCTCGCTGTTCCATTCGAGGCTCGTCTCGGCGTTCACGCCGGTCACGATGTACGACATGCGCATAATCTCCGAGGACGGCATAGTATCCGCGTGGAAGGCCAGCGACGGCTTCCGCGAGGCGATGCGCTACCTCCGCCGCCTCTATGAAGAAGAGCTTTGGTACAACGAAGCCCTCGTTTGGGACCAGGCGACCCAATACGCGCTTACCGACATCGACCCCGACTACGTGACGATCGGCGCCGGCAACGGCATCCACGGCCACGCGGTCTGCAACTGGGAATCCACCCGCTGGCTTGACTACGAAGCTCTCGCCCCGCTTAACCTCGCGAACGGCGGAAGCAACCCGCGCACCCCGGGCGGCGTCGAAATCGGCTCGCAGATCAACGCGAAGTGCCCGAACCCCGAAAGGCTCTTCGAATTCCTCGACTGGATGGCTTCCGAGGAAGGCTCCTGGCTTGCGACGATGGGCATCGAAGGCATCGACTACCTGCCCGCGCAGCCCGGAGACTTGACCGTTAACGGCGACGTCGCGCTCGCGCGCCGCATGTACCCGGACGGCGCCCCCGACGATTTCATCCCAAGCACGATGGGCTTCAGCTGGCCGTGGTATTCGACCGCGATCTCAAGCAACCCGTACTGGTTCGACTTCACCGTCGGATACCAGTCCGCGTGGGACAAGTTCACGACCAACTACTACCTTGACCTCTACACTCCGGGAATGCTTCCGGCTAGCAGGTACTGGCCGCAGATACTGTACTACGACGACCCGGACCTCAACGACGAGATGGCGATATTAAACACAGACATGTGGAACACGATGGCGCTCGCCCAAAACGAGTTCGTCACCGGAGTCCGCGACGTGGAGAAGGACTGGGACGCGTACCTTGCCGAGCTCAACCGGATGGGTCTCCCGCGCTTCCTCGAAATCTCGCAGTTGGTATACAACAACAGCAAAGGCAAATAAAAGCAAACGCAACGACGGCGAAAAGGCGGGCCGAAAAAGGCCCGCCTTTTTTACGCTCAGACGGGGAGAGTTTATGGCGGCGACCATCAAGGACATCGGAAGGGAAGCCGGAGTTTCCGCGACGGCGGTCTCGAAGGTGCTTAACGGCAACTACGGCTCGGTGAGCGAGGCCACGAAGGAAAGGATCCTTCGCGCGGCGGACAGGCTGGGCTACGTGCCGAACAGGATCGCGAAGAGCCTGATCAACAAGCATTCGCATATGATCGGCTTCATCGTCCCGGACATTTCCAACCCGTTTTTCGCGGAGACGGCGAGGGGCATATCGGATTGCGCCGAAAAAAACGGCTACAAGCTCATCATTTGCAACACCGACAGCGACCCGAAGAAGGAGATCGGCATCGTGACCGCGCTTATCGAATACGCGGTCGACGGGGTGCTTTTCGCAGGGGACATGTTCGACATAGAGGGGATCACGAGGCTGCTTAACGAAAAAAACGTCAGCCACGTGGGGATCGGCAACTTCGGCTCGTCGATCGTGAAGCACCGGGTCTACATGAACGACTTCAAGGGCGCGAGGGAGATCGTCGATTATCTGGTCGGAATGGGGCATAAACAGATAGCGTTTATCGGAAGCACCCGCGACGATCAAGTGGAGAGATATTCGCGGTTCGCCGGCTACGTTTTGGCGATGGACACGCACTGCCTGCCGGTCGACAATAAAATAATTAAAATCGGCGAGTACCGCTACGAATACGGCTATGACGCGGCTTTGTCGCTAGTGAACGGCGGCGCCGGGTTTACCGCGGTCTTTTGCGCCAACGATTTGATCGCGTACGGCGCGGTGAAGGCGTTTAGGGAATCGGGGCTTCGGGTGCCCGGCGACGTATCGGTCGTGGGCTACGACGACATCTTTTTTTCGGCGTTCTTCGAGCCGGGGCTGACAACGGTAAGACAGCCTTCGTACGATTTCGGCGCCGAGGCGATGGAGATGCTGTCAAAAATTATCGGCGGCGACGCCGCGGTGGCGAATGAAATCCAGTACGAGCCCCAGATAATCGTGAGAGATTCGGTCGCGCGGGTAGGTTAGGCGCTAAATTAAATTTTCATTCCCTGGCTTTTACGGCAAGCAAAACCCCCTCCCCCACGCTGATTTCGGCATGTTCCCCGACGAACCGGTTGCTAAGGCCGCGCGTCTCGCCTGCGCGAAGCGTTTCGCTCTTTATGGGATATTTGAGCCCGCGCGTCGAGACGCCCCGCGCCTCCCCGTCAAACGGGAAAAGCGATATGTAGTCGTAACCTTCCCTGTTTACGGTTTCGCTCCCGGTTATAAAAAATACGCACGTCCTCTCGTCTTGCAGCCTGGCGCGGACGTTTTTTTGCATGGCGCCGTACATGGCGCAGACGTTAGCCGCCGCGTGGTCGAACCGCCCGCCGAGCGCGCCGAACGCGACGATTTCCGAAGCTCCAAGCGTTATCGCATGGTCGAGCGCCAGCGCGAAATCGGAATCGTCCTTGTCCGCCGGATACCGGATTATTTTTGCGCCGCCGCTTTCGTAATTCGCGAGCGGCCCCGGGTCGGCGGAATCCATGTCGCCGACCACGGAATCGGGCGCTACGCCGATCGCCTCGGCGTGGCGAAGCCCACCGTCGCAGGCGACTATTATTTGCGCGCGAGCGATTTCCCTTTTTAAAAACGCGTAGTCCCGGACGGGCCCGTTCGCGAGGATAAACGCCTTCAATTTGCCCTCCGCCTCCCAAACATAACGGCGCTTAGCGCCAAAAGCAGCTGCGACGGCGCGTAGAAACACCAGATCAGCCTATACGATACGAGCGAATAGCCTACCGGATATTTTGCGAACCTCGGGAGATTGTATAAAAACACGTTGACGTCGCATAGCGCGAAAAGCGCGAGCCCCGCGACGACAAGGATCCGGTTGCCGAAGCGCCCGCGGAAGCTTACGGTCAGGTTCATCATGAACAGGACCGCGTAAAAAAGCGAAACCGCCGCGATTTTATCCAAAAAGAATAAAAACGCAAGCAAAAAGGCGGCCGCGACCAAAAAAAGGCGCGCCGCTTTCTTATAGTCGGGCGCGCACGCGCGGAGTATGTAAAACGCGTGCGCGATACAAAAAATCGGGACGCCCGCCTTTTGGTCGTCGAACAGTATCAGAAAATAATCCGCCGCAAGCGTCGCGCCGAGGCCCGCGCATAAAAAAGCCCAGTCCTTTTTGGCCCGGGCCCATTTAAGCGTGCACAGCGCGATTATAAAACAGCACGCGATATACGAAAATTTTACGAAGTCAGGCAACGCCCGCGTTCCACGCTTCTATTATTTCGTCCCTTGACGTCGCGCTTCCCCTTTGCCTGTCGAACGTGAGGACGAGATGCGACTTGCCGTCCATCGAAGCGTTTTTTACGCAGCGCGCGAAATAATCGGAAAGCG
>WREB01000013.1 GCA_009779525.1 Defluviitaleaceae bacterium | reverse complement strand
GAATACGCTTTCGCAAACCCTAGCGTGTCGGAAGGCGCGCTGCATTATTGCGTCGAAGCGCGAAACGGGACCGCGTCCGACGCGACCGTCAGGCTGCAGAGCATCGCGTGCCCGATGGACGGCGGCGGTACGCCCGACAAGCTGCTCGTCGACGAAACCGTATCCGTTCCGGCGAATTCGTCGCGCGCATTCGATTACGTAATCCCGTGGGCCGACGCGGTCCTCTGGGATACCGAAAACCCGTTTCTGTACCGCATCCGCAACACCTTATTCAATGGAAGCGAAATAATCGACGATCACGAGGATTATTTCGGCTTCCGCGAGTTTACGATACGCGGCCATTCGTATTTCCTAAACGGACGAAAGGTCCGCTTGTTCGGCCAGTCGGGCCACATTGGGCCGGCGCACAACGCGCTTTCGCTCGAGCAAAAGATTTCATTCTTCAGGGATTGGAAAAACCTTGGGAACGTAAACCACGTGAGACTACACGCGCGCGTGCAGGACAAGGAATGGGTGGTCGCCGCCGACCGGACGGGAATGCTTATAACGACGGAAACCGCGCTTTGGACGACCAACATGCACAGCTTCGACTTCGCGGGGAGCGAGCAGGCCTGTTTCGAAAACGTGCGCAACCACTTCATCGAGGCGCTGGTCAAGCGCGACCGAAACAACCCATCCGTCGTCATCTGGTCGCTCGCCAACGAAATGTCTCCGCACAACCCTTCGCACATGTCCCATCCGAAGATCGCGGCGATGACGAGGATTTACAAAAGGATTATCGACGAGGCGACCGCGCTCGATAAAAGCAGGGTCCTGCAGATATCGTCGGCGTCGGACTACCTCGGGATGCTTTCCACATACAACCTGCATTACCCGAAGAGCTGGCAGGCTTACCCGGATTACCCAAACACCGCGTATTGGATCGATTCGCCCTGGATGTTCCCGTGGAACAGGCCGGACAAATCTATTCTCGCCTCGTGGCAGTGGAGAAGGGACAAGCCGCTTTACATCGGGGAGTTTTCCTGCGTCTTCGGCGCGACGCCCGACCGCCAGTCGACCGTCGTCGGCGACGCCGCGTTCGAGGAGGACGACTACGGGACGGGGCTCGTCAACGAAAAGATTTGGCCGATGGAAATAAACGCCTACAGGCGCAGGGACGTCTCGGGCTTTTGCCCCTGGGTATCGATGTACGGTTTCGACTATACGGACGTTTCGGAATGGCTGAAGCGGCCGGACAACGCCGCGTTTACCTACGCGCAGCGGCCGCTCGCGTTAATTAGCCACGGGTACGCGACGGATTATTTTTCCGGCGACGAGATACCGGTCCCACTTTCGATCCATAACGACGGCGCGCGGAAAAAGATGATTTCGTACCGCCTGGAAGTTTTCGACGGCGACAAACCGATATGGTCCGAATCGGCGCCCGCGGTCGCGTTCGGCCCCGCGGAAACCGCGGAACTTACCTGCCGCTTCAGGGTCCCCGCCTACGCCGAATGCAAGGAGCTAACGCTTAAGGCTTTGATGGAAGCGGACGGCGAAACGGCCGACGCGTGGGATAAAACGTTCAAGATCCATCCGAGGAACGCCGGTTTAACGTTTTCTAACGACTGCGCCTTCTTCGACCCGGAGGGGATTTTCGAGGCGGCGTTTGATAAACGCGGGATAGCCGGCGCTTCGTTCGTCGGCGAATTGGACGGTGAAACGGATTATAGCCGCTACAAGTCAATTTGGCTGAATTTCAAGACGGCAAAGGCGCGAAAGGGCGACTGGGAAAAAAACAAAGCGAGGCTTAAAAGTTTTGTCCGCGACGGCGGGTGCGTCATACTCGACTGCGCGGACTTCGAGTTAACCGGCCTTCCGATCGAGCCAAAAAACGGGAAGGGTTACGCGGAGGGCGAAAGGCTCGAAATAACGTACGCGTACGTGAGCGCGCCGAACCACCCTGCGGTCGGCGGACTGAGCGACGACTGCTTCTCGCTTTGGGGCGCCGACTACTATGTCGCGAGGCGCTGCTACCAAATACCCGAAAAGGGGAATTCGACTCCGCTCCTCGTCGCCGGGACCGACAGCGAGGGCTTGACCAAGACGCCGCTTTTCGAAATCCGGCTTGGAATGGGTTCGTTCTTCGTTTGCGCGCTCGAACTGGCGTCGAAACTTAACGAGGCGCCGATTGCCGCGCGGCTTATAAAATCGATCGCGGACTACTCGCCTTGGCGCGAACCAAAAACGACCCGCGCTTGCGTCGGGGACGAAACGCTTAACCGCATGAAGGAAATCGGGTTTACGGGGGAGAGCGTAACGCTTGCCGAAGCGCTGGAAGCGGACGTCTCCGTGATCGACGGCAAAAAAATATGCGACGGCGACTTCGCGCCTATTAAACGCGCGGTCGAATCGGGAAAGACCGTCTGCCTCCACGCGCTTTACGAAGCGTCGACGCGCAACGCGATGGAAGTTTTTTCGATCGAGGGCGACGTTATGCCGGGAGCGATCGAAAAGGGAAAATGGGACGCGATACGCCACGGAAACAGGTTTTCCGACGGAATGACCAGCGGGAGCCTGTTTTGGATCGTCGGCAAGGCGCGCCTCGCGATGTGGGTCCCGGCCACCCACCATCCGGCTCCGGCCAGCGCGCTGATCAAACCCTCCGGCGAACGCGTTGCGTCGCTTCTCACCAAGCGCGGCGCGGCCGCGGCGTTCGAGTTCGGGGGCGGCGCGCTGATAATAGACAACCTGCGGTGGGAATCGGGCGAGATCGACGAACCCGAGCGGCCGCGAAGATACTTGTCAAATCTGCTTACCAACATGGGCGTCGCGCTGTCAAGCGGGACGGCGGACGAAGAAGCCAGCGACTTCGAGACGGCCGTCGAAAAAAGGGAGCGCGGGCATTTTTAACGGAACCTAATCATAAGGAGGGCGCGGTAATGACGATCGGCACGCTTGTTTCGCTCGGCGCAGAAATCGGAAAGAGTTTCGGGGAGCTTCGCGAGATGGGGCTCGGCTACTGCCAGGTCTGCGGCTGGAACGACGCGATGTATACGGATGAAATGGCGGAAACCGTATTGGCGGCGGCGAAGGAGAACGAAATAAAAATCACCACCTACTGTGCGGTTGGCCCGGCCCCGCGGTCTGGGACTTTTACGAAGGCCCCGCCACCCTTGGGCTCGTGCCCGAGGCGTACAGGTTCAGGAGGCTCGAGGCGCTGCTCGCGGGATCGGACTTCGCGAAAAAAATAAACGTCCGCCAAATGGCGACGCACGCCGGCTTCATACCCGAAAACCCGTCGACTAACGAATACGCCGGGGTTTTGGCGGCGCTTCGCGTCGTGGTGAAGCGCTGCGCGGACAACTCGCAGTCGTTTTTGTTCGAGACTGGACAGGAAACCCCGGTCACGCTGCTGCGGGTGATCGAGGACTTAGGCGGCGAAAACGTCGGGATCAACCTCGACCCGGCGAACCTTTTGATGTACGGTAAGGCGAATCCGGTGGACGCGCTCGACGTTTTCGGCAAGTACGTGCGCGACGTCCACGCGAAGGACGGCGAGTATCCCGTCGGCGGGCGCTTCCTCGGCGAGGAAAAGCCCTTGGGTTCGGGCCGCGTAAATTTCCCCGCGTTCATAAAAAAATTAAAGACGATCGGCTATGACGGGCCGATCACGATCGAGCGCGAAATCTCCGGAGAGAAGCAGCGCCAGGACATTCTCAAGGCGATATCGACTTTAAAAGAACTGATCGGATAATAAAAGATAGGGACGGCCAGCCGATGGCATTTCGCAAGTTTATTTTTATATTGCTAACCGCAATCACGGTCTGCTTTGCTGTCGCCCCCGCCGCCTTCGCGGGAGAAATCGCTGAGAGTTCGCCCGTCGTCGTGGACGGAACTGAAATCTTTTTCGTCAAGGTCCGCATAACCAGCGATTCGATCGGCGAGCGGGCGCGCCTCATCGCGGACAAGATCGTAAACGCGGCGAAAGACCCAAAAATTTCTGTCGACGACATTAAAGTCGCGCCCGGATCGAGTGCGCGCGTCCTTGAAATCGTCGCGGGCGACGACATGCGGATCGCCGAGATAACCGCCGCGGATTCGAATATCGAGGGGATCACGCTTGACGAGCACGCCGAAAACATCGCGGAGATAATCAGGCGGTCGGTCGCCGACTACCGCGAGGCGAGGCGCGTCAGGCATCTGGTGGTCCAGTCGGTCAAGGCGTTTTTATATACCTGCGCGCTCGTCCTGGTTTTCGCGGTTTTACGAAGAATCAGCGCCGCATACAAAAGATATGAGGACAGGATGCCGGACGGGTTGAAAAAGTTCCGGATCCTGCACGTTCCGGTGGCGCGGCTGGTTTCGGCGGGCATGCTGCGGAGGATTTACGAATACTTCGGAATAAGCATCATCGTTCTTTCGGGCTTCGCGGCGACTTATTGCTACGCATTTTTTACGCTCGGGCTCTTTCCCTGGACCGCCGAATGGTCGTACCTCCTTGGGAGCTACGCGGTATTCGTTTTCGAACGGGCGGGGACTATGGCGCTCGGCGTCCTTCCCAACATACTGACGATTTTAGCGATACTTTTCGCGAGCGGTTTGCTGCTTCGATTCAACAAATTCATCTTCGACCAGCTGAAGCGCGGCAAGATAAAAATCGCGGGATTTTATCCCGATTGGGCGGACACGACTCGCAGGATCTTCAAGGTCTTCGTCGTCGCGTTCACCGTAATCATCGTCTATCCCCGGATACCCGGCGCGCAGTCCGCGGTGTTCCAAGGGGTTTCGGTCCTGCTCGGGATCGTCATCTCGATCGGCTCGACGACGGTCATTTCCAATTTAATGGCGGGCGTCGCGATCACGTACACGAGGTCGTTCCATTTAGGCGACCGCGTCGAGATAGGCGGAAACGTCGGCGACATCGTCGAGAAATCGGCGCTATCTATACGCATGCGCACGGTCAAGAACGAAATCGTGACTATACCCAATTCCTCGATACTGAGCCAGCCGGTCGTCAATTTCAATTCGCCGTCAAAGGAAGGCGCGTTGATACTTCACCTTCCCGTTTCGATCGGGTACGACGTAAAGTGCCAAAGGGCGGTCGAACTTTTGACGGAAGCCGCCGAAATGACTCCGGACATCTTAAGCGAACCAAGGCCGTACGTTTTGTTTGCCGAAATGGGGGACTACGCCTTCGTGTACGAGCTTAACGCGTTCACGAGGCATCCCGAAAAAATGCCGTTCATATATTCCGAGCTTAACAAAAACATCGTCGAATCCCTTAAGCGCGAAGGGATCGACCCCAACGTGCCGAAGCAAGTCGTCGCCAAAAAAGTTAAGTAGCTTAAATCCGCCCGTGCTCCTTAAGCCAGTCGACGGTGTCGGATAGCGTCTCCTCGATCGGCCTTGACGCGTAGCCGAGTTCGTTTGTCGCCTTTTCTCGGTTGAAGCGCGCATTTTGGCGCAGGGTGAAAATTGAATAAGAAGTAAACAGCGGGGGCTGCCGCAGTATTTTATAATACAGCTCCGAAAGCGGCGCCGTCGCGGATACAAACCAGCGCGGCAGCGTCCTTTTTATTTCCTTTTTGCCGGTGATTTTATGGAGTATCCCGATAATTTCCACGATTGTGCGGTACGAGCCGGATAGGATATAGCATTCGCCGCAAGCGCCCCTTTCGCAGCACGAAACGACGCCCGCCGCGACGTCCCTGACGTCCGCGAAATCGTAGCCGCCCTTGACCAGGCTCGCAAGCCTTCCTTTGTAATAATCAATTATCAGCTGCGTTATGTGGCCGCGCCCGTAATCGCCGGGCCCGACTAGCCCGGACGGGTGGACGACGCAGGCGAAATTTCCGCGCTTCGCATAATCCAGGACGCATTGGCTGGCTTCCGCCTTCGTTTTCGCGTAAAGCCCGGTTACGCCGTCCGGATCAAAAACGTTGACTTCGGTTATCGTCTCGCCCTCCGGTTTTTCCGGTATCGCGTGGACAGAGCTGACATAGATTAATTTTTTTACCCCGTGCCTTTCGCAAAGCGCGATTACGTTTTTCGTGCCGTTCACGTTTACGTCGTAAACTTTTTCGTCGAACCCGGACGAAATCGAAACTATCCCGGCGCAGTGCACGACGATTAGCTCGGCGCCTGCCCCGCGCTCAAATATTTTATCCAGGCTCCCGATATCCGTGACGTCGCCGTAAAAGACGCGTAGTCCCAAACCTTCCGGGACGTGTTTTTCGCCTGACAGGCAAAGCGCGTAAACCGTTTCGCCGTTTTCTTGCAAAATCTTCGCGACGGCGCCGCCCAAATGGCCGGCCGCCCCCGTCAGTATGTAGACGCGTTTTTTGTCGCTCATCATATCATCCGCCTCAGTTCGCTGACGCCGGACACAACTCCCGGCGTTTCCGGCAAAACCGGTCCGCCTCCTATTTTGATTTATTTACGCGACGATCGATTCAATCTGTGCGCGCGCCGTAAGAAGAGTCGGCCGCGCTTATTTCGTGGACCGCCGCTGTCACGCGTATCAAATAGTTTTCTTCGTCCGAAACGCTCAGTTCGTTGTGGGGATACTCCTCGTACACGTTTCCGCATATCTCGAAACCGTTGTCGTATACGTATTTTAACAGTTTCTTGTAAAGCCCGTCGCTTTGCCCGTAGCCGCCGCGCGTGTAGCCCACGGCGTAAAGCGCGGCCGGCTTCCTGTCGAATCCGTCGGGATTGTAGAAATAATACCTGTCCGGCCAGACCCAGTCGCCGTTCTTGATCCTTTCCCCGGAAAAAACGGCCCAAACGGGGTAGTTTAAATCCATATCTGGGTATTTTTCGCTGATCTCGTTGTAAAAGCCGGTAAGCGCGTCGTAGGCGTCCTTGCCCCTGCTGTAGTCGTTGAGGCTGCCGAGCACGATCGCTTCCGCGGGCTGGAATTGGATCTTAATCACGTCCTCCTCCACCCCGACCGCTTCTTTTATCGTCTTAAGCAGCGTCAGCAGCAGCTTGCGCGAGCGCACCCATTCGTCGATCTTCTCGTCGATCTTTTCGATTTGCTTAAGGAAAATTCCTTCCGCCAGCTCCGGCGACCTGTTGTCCTTCAGTTCCTTTATCTCGTCTAGCGTCATCCCGAGGCGCTGCAGCGTCCTTATCATATTCACGGTGGCGAGCAGGTTCGTCGAATAATAACGGTACTTGTTGTCCCCCCGCGCCTCGGGCTTAAGCAGCCCTATCCTGTCGTAGTGCAAAAGCGTGTCCTTTGTCGTGCGCGAAAATTTCGCGAACTCGTTTATCGTGAATAATCCCCCGTGCTCCATATAAGTCTTCCCGTCTTTTAAACGTCCGGTACATCTTAGCAAAACCGCGCTAAAAGAGCATTAACAATTGTGCGGCACAGTTGTTGGTATTTTTTATTGGCTTGCGTTTTCATTAATTTATGTGCAACATGCATACTTCAAGATTATAATAACATTAATTATCGTTAATTATTTTATCATAAAAATTAATAAAAACTGTTGACACCTTAGTCGCACAGTAGATTAAGGTACAACCAAGTTAATTCCGCTGAAGCGCCGCGGATAAAAAACAAGAGGGGAGACGGAAGAATGAAGGGGAGCGAAATCGACGCAGGCAGATGGAAGAAAGCGCTTAATTGGCCGATGAAGACGGAATCAAGTGAAATCCGATTTGACAAAAGAATCGTCGGCTACGACGCGGCGGAGGTAAACGAAACCGTCGCAAATCTGCACAACGCGTACCGGACCGCTTACGCCGAGTATACGGAAGTATGCGGGAAGTACAACGAACTGCTGGATTGCTACGATGTTTTGCTCAAACGCAAGGAGCAAAACGATACGGGCGCCGAAGCGATCGCCGCGAAACTCGTCGACACCGAAGCGCTTGCGGCGAAAATAATCGCGGACGCGCTGGCCGAGGCGGAAAAAATCAAAAGCGAAACGCGCGCGGTAGCCTTGAAGCTGCGGGACGACGCGTACGTCGAAAAAGCCGAGGCGAACATCAAGGCGAAAAAGCTTGTTGACGAAGCGGGCGACGAACTGGCGAAGGCAAAAAAGCAAGCCGTAGAAATCATAGGCGAGGCGAGGGGCGAAGCGGCGCGAATAAGCGCGAACACGAAACGCAACCGCCAGCAAGCCGAGGAGTCGATCGCAAGGCTCGCGATAAGGCTGCAGGACGTCCTAACACAGGATTCGCCGGAACAGTTAGGCAAGCTGAAGGAAGAACAGCCGGTACTGATACCGTTCGTCCCGATGCAGACCGGAATATAAAAAAGGAGGAATGAAATGGAAGCCCTATCAATTGGCGCGGCCGGCGGATCCGGCGCCTCGCGAACCGAAATCGTAAAAAAGTTCGCGCCGATCGTACCGATCGAGATCGATTTGGGGTTCGCGCATGAGGCAAGAAAGGAACCGCAAAACGGCGGAGCAAAAAAACGCGGCGGGTTTATTACGACGGTTTCGGACGCGATGTTTTCGGTGGCGGTGATAATGGTCCTCTTCATCGCGGTCGTCTCGGGCGCCGAGAGCGGGGGTAGCAGAAAGATTTTCGGCTATTCGTTCTTCACTGTCATATCGCCGAGTATGCAGGATGAGATACCAATCAACTCATTCATATTGGTGAAGCATATCGAGCCGGGAGTACTTAAGGAAGGCGACAACATAACGTATATGGCCGGAATAGGCGCCACCGTGACTCACAAGGTCATTCGCATATACGAAAACTACGACGGAGCGGGAGGCAGGGGCTTCCAGACGAAGGGCACCGAAAACCCAAGCCCCGACCCGGAAATAGTGGAGGCGTCGAGCGTGGTCGGCAAGGTCGTGCTGGTGCTCCCAGTTCTTGGCGCGGCGATGAAATTTATGAGCGACAACGTCTTCGCGGTATTCGTCATCTTCTGCCTCTGCATGCCCCTATCGTTCTTCCTTCGCGGGGCGTTCGCCGGGCGCATGGCGAATAACCGAATCAACTGACCAGGCCATTGCGGAACGGCCATAATTTTTGGGAAGCGCGCACCCAAAAAACGCTCCGCCGTTTCGGGCAAATAAAAGGCGTCTCAAAGGAGGGCCGAAAATGCAAAAAAGAAGCATGAAGTTTGGCAGGCTGCTCCGGTACGCGACCTCGATTGTGATGATCGCTTCGATTCTGCAGGGCGCAACGTACGGCCTGCGGGGCACGAGGCAGATAGTCAACGAGTTCGTCGGAGCGAACCGCCAAAACCAGCAGTATCCGCCGGGCCCGTATGTCCCGGGTCCTGGCGGCGCCCCGGGAACGCCGGATCATTTCGGGTTCGTGACCACGAACACGGACGGCGGAGGGCCGATCGGCCTTACCCCGTGGCCGGGCACGCCGCCGGCGGCTGAAAACGGCCGGGACAATCCGGATGCGTTTGATCCGTCGTACCAAACCGCGACGCCCGGAGGATTTCTTGAGCTAAACGGAAACGGGCTGCATGTGGACCATGACATTCCGGTTGGAAGCAACCCGAATGTGAGTAACGGAAACGGCAACACCATGAATCCCCCGAAAACCGGGGACGAAACGGCGACGGCCGGATGGCTCGCGCTGCTGGCTATGGCCGCGTGCCTGCTGCGCCGGGTGTTCGTCGCAAGGTCCGGAGGCGGATTCGGCGCAGCCTAAAAAGACTAACGTTCACAAAGGAGGTGGCTCGGTCATTACCGCACGAAAATGGGAAAGGGATTATCGAAAAACGTATTCGAAGGCGCGAAGCCCGGCGCCATATACCGGGCAAAAAAATAAAAGGAGTGTTGGAAATGAAAAGGAAACTACAGATGGCCTCGGCGTTGATTGTAGCCATCGCGATATTCGCGACGGGGACGTACGCCTGGCAGCAGTCCTACGAGGAAAGGAACGAGTTTACCGGAAGCAGGAATGAAATCAGCGTGACGGTGCACGACGACTTCGACCCGGAAACCGGACTCAAGGACGTGTACGTCGAAAACCGCGGCAGCGCGACGCTGTATGTCCGCATAAGGCTTGACGAAGCGATGAACCTTACTAGCAACTCCTGGAGGCCCCAAGCGACGGATTGGGTCACCCACAAGCACGGAACCGCCGCCGCGGACTGCGGGCACGCGAACATAAGCGACGGGGCGCTCTTCCACGACTACTTTAAATGGACGCTCGGCGGATGGAAATACTTCATGCCGAGCGCGGGAAGGCTTGGAATCGCCCGCGACACGACAAGCTACAACGGGACCGAGCCGGGCGTCAAAGCTACGCCCAACGCGGCGATCGCAACTTCCACGCAGTTCATAGCGATGTCCGAGCCGGTGCAAAAAGCCTTCACCGGATGGATCTTCTCGGCGGACGGCTACGCGTACTGGTCTCAGCCGCTTCACGCCTACGAAGTCACTGGCTTGCTCCTTAACGGCGTAAGGCCTATGCCGAACCTGGACGCGCTCGACTACTACTATGCGATTAACGTCATAGCCGAAGTCGTGGACCTTCAGGACATCCCGATGTGGACGCAGGGCGCGCCTTCGACGGACGGCTCCGGTGCGACCAACCAGGAGGCGACTCCCGACGGCAAGGAAGTAATCAATATAATCGTGGGCAAGCCGGATTCCGCCACGCCTTCGATAACGCTTAGCAACATCCCGGTTTCGGTCAAGGTGGGCGGCACAGCCAACCCGCCGACGGTCACGGTCGGACCGGCCGGTTCGCCGAACTCGCCGCTGGTATGGAGGTCGGAAGACGTTAATATCGCGACGGTGGGCGCCGACGGAAAGATAACCGGAATAGCGGAAGGTCCCGTCAGGATATACGTCACCGCGCCAAACGGACTCACCGCGTCGTTCGTGATAACGGTGACATCCGGAACGGTGCACGCGTCGGACGTCGAGGTGTTAGGCGGCGACCAGGTGATATACGTCGGCCAGACCTACGAACCCGCGATACTCGTGACGCCGGTTAACTGCACCGAAACCCCGGTCTGGTCGTCGCTTAATCCATTAATCGCGTCGGCCGACCCCGAAACGGGAATGGTGACGGGTATATCGGTCGGCGAAGCGGTGATAATAGTCAACGTCGGAAGCGCGTCGGGGTTCTTCAACATAACGGTAATCGACCCGTCAAGCGCGTTCGACCTGCCGGTCAACGACCCCGAGGGCGGCTACACCCCCGACATGAGTTTCGACGACGGCAACGGCTACCTCGCGAAATTCGACTTCGGCAATCCCGACGAACCGGGGCACAACAAGGTCTTCCACAACGGCTCGATCCGCCTTTCCGACGTAATCAGGGACGGCAACTACGAGGGCGTGACCGCCATAGCCGTGGACGATAAGTACAAACCCTTCATTTCGGTCGGTTACAACCACATGGGCGACTTGTCGATCATCTACAGCTACATGCCTACGCTTCAGGAAATCATCGACATCTACGTCGGATTGGGCGACGAGGACATAACGATCCCGATCCGGGTGACGCTCAACCGTGACGACGGAAAGTCAGCGACGATCACGATCAACATGATTTACCGCGGATGCCTGTTCGTCTGGTACGACATGGATTGACAAAGTAAAAACGCGGCCGGCGCGG
>WREB01000012.1 GCA_009779525.1 Defluviitaleaceae bacterium | reverse complement strand
TTGTCCTTGCCGAGCCTTATGTCTATCCATGACGGCGCGGCGACGGGGTAGAAAGATTCATCCTGCCCCACGACTCCGTTGTCCTTGAGGACCTGGAGATCCGCGGCTGTGGCGCGGGTGTTTATGTACATTGAGAAGTCGATCGTGAGGAGTCCCATGTCGACCGTTTGGGGCAGGTTGAAGGTGAGGTTCGAATTCTCTCCCGAGTGGCCCGTCTTTGTGATCTTCATGAACGGGTTTGAATCCATTCCTTCATATGATACTACCCCGCCCCATGAGTTCATCTCGCCGTAAATACCGGCGGTGTACTGTCCGGGGCCCGAGGCCGGCACGCCAACGAAGGGCGCGCGCGTCCCGCTTTGGGCGCCGGAAGCGAGGAGCTGCTCCGTCATCGACCACGAGCCGGCCTGCGGGGGTTCGCCGGGATCGGTCGGGGGTATTGTTGGAGTCGGTTCCGGCGGAATATCGGTTGGCGTCGGCTCCGGCGGGATCTCGGTAGGAGTCGGATCAACCGGAGGCTCGGTCGGCGTGGGATCCGCCGAACCGGGTTCTCCGTAATACGAGACCGTCAGATCCTTGACGTAAAACACGCTGCAGCTGTTTTGCGCGGAGCTTGGCGAAATAACGAACTGGTTGATCTTGTCGTTTTCGTGAAGATCGAATTCGCCGGTCGATCTTGTCGGCGAAGTAGCGCCCGGGGCGTAAACATCCGCCCAGGTGAGCTTTTGGTCGAGGTCGACCGTCTGGACGACTCTGTACCAGCCGCCCGGGCCGAAGGTGTTGTCGCTTCCGGGAAGGTAGTCGGCATTGTTGAAGCCCATCGTCCAGCCTTCGTTGAAGCGCATCATGACCGTCGAGACCCTGTTGCCCCATCCGCCGAAATCCCACGGGAGGAAACGGGTCACGTTGTTGACGCCAAATAGGCTGGCCGTGAATCCGGGGCGCCAACCATTCAACACTTCTTCGTTTCCGACGTCGTTTCGGGCCCTGAGGGCCTCGATGTCTTCTTCATTCGGGTATTCATAAATGAACAACGAGTACTCCGCGACCATCACGCCCGAGTCGTAGGTTTCGGGGAGGTTAAGGAGTATGTTGCCGTTGGGACCGGAATCGCCGGCCTTGGTGATTTTGACGTACGGATCGAACGCCGCGTCGTGGACCGTGAGCAGGCTCCGGTAATCCGAAAACTGCCCGAAAAGCCCGGGCGATTCGCCCAATTGAACGTACGGCAGCCTTTCGCCGTCGGCAAGCCCCGACGCCAGCAGCTGCTCGGTGAGCGACCATACCTGGCTTGGGGCGGCCGCCCCTCCGTCCGACGCTTTCGTTGAAACCGCCGGCACCGACGGGATTGCCAGAGCCGCCAAAAGCAGCAGACTAACGGCTTTCTTGATCCTGTTGAAGATTTTGTGCAATTCAAAGACCTCCAATGAATCTATTTCGTTTCGCCTCTTTTAGTCTGGGGTTGGGGTTCCCTGTTTTCAGCCTCGCTGATTGCGCCTCGCGTGGTCAGGCGGCCTCTTTTAGTCTGGGGTTGGGGTTCCCCGTTTTCAGCCTCGCTGCTTGCGCCTCGCGGGGTCAGGCGGCCGCGTTTGTTCTGAGGTTGCGGTTCCTCTTTTTCATGATTCGCCGGGATCGCCCGACGAATTTGCGCGGCCCTTGTTCGGGCGGGCGGCCCGCGCCGCGCCGTTTTTATAACCCCCTTCGCATATCCGTTTTATGGCTGTTACCGTATGCGGCTTCCCGTTTGTACTATTTTTTTATTTATTGTAATATTCTGGTAAAATATTTCAATCACATTTTACAATTATTTTGCAATTATTTCGAAATTATTAAGAATTTAAGAACCGCCGCGCAAATCCTCCCGGTAAATTTGATAAAGACGCCCGTTTCCAAACCGACGGCCGGCCGATTTGACGGCGGAGTTTTTATACGCCTATAATCCATAAAAACTTAAGGGGCTTTATAATGTTAAAAAAATTAACCGCAGTTTTAATATGCGCGGCGGTTTTCGCGGCGTACGCGCCCGTGCTAACGGCGCGCGCGGCGGAGATGGTCGAGGTGACGTTCGCGTTCGGCTTCACCCAGGAGGAGTTCGACGCGTTTAGCGCGGAGGGCGGATATTTCGGTCCGAACAGCAACATCACGGCGGAGATCGTCAGCGACGTCGTGCAGGACGGCGACGGATCGGCCTACCTTTTAAGGCACATTGAGGAAACCGACTACGGCTCCGTCTCAAACGCCGTGCGGGTGACGTTCCCCGAACCGCTCCCGGAAAAAACCTCGTACACGCTTTCGCTCTGGTTTTACGTGCCGTCCGAGGGCAACGCTGACGTCGAAACCAAAAAGGATCTGCTGGGGCCGGGCTACCTGATAAACTTCCAGCCCGGGATCGACGCGTACAAGTTTCCCTACAGCCCGCAAACCGCGGGAATCGTCGAATACGACACCTGGTTCAACGTGACCTGGACGACTTCGGAAAAACTTCGGGAGATCGAATTCATCGATTTCCGCTTCTACACCAACGACGAACCCACGCACCCGGAAGTTTGGTACATCGATAATTTTTCGATAAGCTACATGGCGGAGGCGCCCGAACCGTCCCCCACCCCGAGCCCGAGCCCGAGTCCGATCCCTAGCCCTAGCCCGTCGCCAACGCCTTACCCCTCCCCGACCGAAGCCCCGCCGGTTCCGACCGATCCGCCCGCTCCGGAAAAAGAACCGCCCGGCGGTTTGGACATAAACATCCTCATCGCGGTCGCGGCGGGCGTGTTCGTCGTGATAATAGCCGGCGGAGCCGAAACGAAGCGGAGGAAGAATAAGAAAGCGAAAGCGGACGGCGGCAACGCCGGCGCAAACGAAAGCGATGAAAAAGGCGAAGCGGCGCCGAACGAAGGAAGCGAAGAAAACAAAAAATAATCGAGCGGGGTAAAAAAACGGCGGCCCGAACAAATGTTTGGGCCGCGATTCATGACGGGCACTGGCATCATAGGTTCAAATCGCGGACTTGTCAAGAAAAACCGCAAAAAACGGCGGAAACGGCAGGCCCGTTTTTTTTCGCGATCGGCAACGCATCGCAACGCTTAGCCGCGGCTTCCGCGGCGTTTGTGCTTAGGGCGCAAATACGTAGAATACAAGCGAAGCGTCCGCAAAAACCGGATGGGGGCATTGATGCCAAAGGATGAAACAACGAGGGGCTGCGAGGACGAATACGCCTACTTCGAGGAAATACTTGCGTTCCTGCGCGTCTACCATGAGGAAATGACCAGGAAGAAGACCGAAACCGACGAGTTGGTCAAGTATTCGCTCGCCCACTATAATTCGGACAATTCGGAGCAGTTCGTCGAGCTCGTGCTTAACATGGACAACCAGGAGGCGTACACAAAAAAAGCCGCGGAAACCGCCTACGCGCTTAGCAAGCCGTATTTCGCGCGGATCGACTTCACTCCGGACGACGCGGAGTCGCCGCAGAAAAACTACATCGGCAAGATGAACCTGATGCGCGGGTTGGATATCCTGATCACCGACTGGCGAGCGCCGATAGCGTCGCTGTATTACGAAGGGCGGCTCGGGCGCGCCTCGTACGACTGTCCCGACGGCAATATTTTGGGCGAGTTAACGCTTAAGCGCCAATACGCGATCGACAACGGCCGGCTTGGCTCGATCACCGACATCGACATAACGACGAACGACGAGTTTCTGCAGGCCGCGCTCGGCGCGAGCAAGGACATGCGGCTCAAGGACATCGTCCAGACGATTCAAGCGGAGCAGAATAAAATCATACGCGCCCCGCTCTACGAGCCGCTGATCGTGCAGGGCGTCGCCGGCGGAGGCAAGACGACGATCGCGCTCCACAGGATCGCCTACCTGCTTTACGCGTACGAAAAAAAGCTGTCGCCAAGGCAGGTCATGATCCTCGCCCCAAACCGCCTGTTTTTAAGCTACATATCGGAAGTGCTGCCCGATTTGGGCGTCGAGCGCGTCAAGCAGTCGGTCTTCGAGGAATTCGCCGCCGAATGCGTCGGGCTTCCGAAAAAATGGACCGTCCGACCGAGCATACGGACGACGGCCGATTACATCGAAGCCCGGGCTCTCGACCAAACGCGGCAAGTCGAACTCGAAGCGGGCGGCGGACTCGACGAGGCCTTTGAAGCGATGCGCGCCGCGGAATTTAAGAGCCGCCTCAGCTTCATGGAGCTTGTCGAACGCTTTGTCGAGCAAATCGAGGTTTGCCTATGCCCGGACAAAGATTTTTTGCTCGACGACTACGAATTGTTCACGCACGAGGCGCTCGGCGACTTATTTATGCGCGAGTACGCGTATCTGCCAATCGCTGTGCGCGCGCGCGAAATCCGCAAGCACCTGACCAACACTCTCAAGAAAGAAAAGCCGCTGATACTCGATTCTATCGACGCGGGCTGCGACAACCGGCGCGAGTCGCTGAAACGCAGGATGCCCGAGGACACGCCCGAGAGGCGGCGGCTCATATCCGAAATGCTCGACGACCGCGACGCGAGGATGGCGCGGGTAAAAAACCAGTCGAAAGTCATCATCGAGCGCTACATGCGCCGTTTTAAAGTCGCGCCGGTAATCGAGCTGTATACGCGGTTGCTTAGCGAACCCGGCCTTTTGGAAGATTTCGGGCGCGGACTGTTTGCGCCGGACGAGCTAGCGCTTCTCGCCGGTTATACCCGCAGGCGCCTTTCGCGCTTCAAGCTCGACACCGAGGACCTCCCGCCGCTTCTGCTGATGCAAGTGAGGCTTTTCGGCGCCGAGGACGAAGTGGACGTCAAGCATATCGTAGTCGACGAGGCGCAGGATTTGAGTCTGTTCCAGCTTGCCGCGCTGAAGCGCTTAGTGCCCGGCGCTTCGTTTTCGGTCCTCGGGGACTTGCATCAGGGGATCATGAGTCACAAGGGAATACGTTCGTGGGACGAAACGATCGAAAAAATCCTGCCGAAGGGCAGGTACATGACGCTCGAGCAAAGCTACAGGACGACCGTCGAGATTATGGAAGCCGCCAACCCCGTCATAATGAAATTATATAAAGGCGCCGAACCGGCCGTCCCGATCGCGGTGCCGGTGATACGCCGCGGAAAACCGGTCGCGATGTTAGAAACGGCGGACTTCGCCGAAGCCGCGAGGCAAATCGATAAAAAAATAAACGGCTTCCGCGAAAGCGGGCGCCGTTCGATAGCGGTCATATGCAAGACCACGGAGGATTGCAAGAAGACGCTGAAGGCGCTTAAAAACAAACCGAGGCTCCTTGACGCGAGGGAAACGGACTACGCCGGGGGCGCGATCATACTGCCCTCATACCTTGCCAAAGGCTTCGAGTTCGACGCGGTCATAATAGCCGACGCTTCAAGCGGACGCTACGGCGATGATGAATTGGACATAAAGCTTTTGTACATCGCCATGACGCGCGCGCTGCACGAACTCGCGCTTTTTTCCGTAGGCAAGAAAAGCTCGCTCGTTTCGCATATCAGTCCCGCTTAAAAAGCGTATCGAACTTGGTCAATAAAACGAAGTTGCCGCGAACCTTGAGCCCGCCGGTCATGAACGCCTTCTGCGCGGAATATTTGTTTTTAAGCACGTCCTTCCAAACGCCCGATTCGGCCAATATCGTGATGTCGGGCGCCGGGGCGGTCCCCTCCGCGTATTCGCAGTCGGTGCTTTGAATCGTGATGAAACCTTCGAACGTTTCCTCCCCCGATACGACGAACTGCATGACCGCGGTAAGCCCCGCGGACAGCTGAGGCTGAAAGTAATGCGGCAGGCTTTGCGTCATCTGCTTGACGGTGCGTTCGCGCGGGACCACCTTCGCCTGCGCCGCCTTCCTGACCGGAACCGGCTCGGCTTCCAAGGTTTCGTCATTAGTCGCGTATTTGTCCGCGAAGAATTTCGACAATTCTTGGATGTCCCTTTCCTGCTGGTCGTTGAATTTGTCGAGGTTGAGTTTTTTATAAACCGACGAAACCGGCACCTTGTCCTTTTTTTCCGCCGCGGGCGCAAGCGTTACTACGTCCGCGCCCGTCATGTTGGCGATCCGGTCGCGGACCGCGTAGTCCCTCGGTATGACGCGCTTCCGGTTTTGCCTCAACACGCGGTAGTAGTCCTCGGTTTCCTTCTCGATTATGTCGCGGATTTCGGCGTCGGTTTCGACGCCCCTCGTATGGACTTCCTGGAGGCCTATGCTCGCGCTGTCGAACCCGCCGATGAACTGGATCACCCTCGAAAGGTACTCGAGCGCCGCCCGCTCGCCCCCGTTTTGCGAAACGGTTATCATGAAGCAGTGTTTTTCGCGGAGCGCGTCGCTGTATTCGTCGTGCTGGAAGTATTCGAGGAACGTTTGGAGTATCGCGGTCGGCGCGAAAAGCTGCGCGGTCGTCGCGAATATGACGCCCGAAGCGTCCCGGAGCTTGCGCATGACTTCGTCGGTCGACTGCGACTTCATTCCGTCGAAGTAAGGCGCCTGGGCATAGCCAAGGTTAATCTCCTCCGTTTCGATCTCAAGCTCCGCGAGAGTCTCGCGGACGATCTTAACGACCTTGCCGAGGCCGTAGTCGTTGTTCGGCATGTTTCCGAACAGAATCGTTATCTTCATTCGAACCCCTTCGTTTTATGACGTCAATACAAATCTGGAAGGAACGCCCCGTTAAGCCATTCGTTGAAAAAACTTTTTAGGCTCTCCCCGTGGACTTCCTCGGCGACGCTTATGAAATCATTCCCGGTCGCGACGCGGAAGCTGTATATGTTGAAAAAATCCCAAAGCAGCCGCGTAAACCCGTCGTCGCCGATTATACGCCTAAGCGCGTACAGCATCAGCTTAGGCTTCGTGTACTTGATCCTGTGGTAGTCGCTCCAGCCCGTATAGCCCGCTATGCCGCTGGAAATCCTCCTGTTCGCCGTGCCCTCTACCGTATCGTGGACTAGTTTGAGCGAGGCGTGGTCGCGCTCCATTTTGCTTCGGAGTTCCTCTTCGGTTTTGTAAAAGAATTCTTCCTGCAGATACATCGTAAGCCCCTCGTCGATCCAAGCCTCCTCGATCTGGTTGTTGCCGACGATGTTGTAGAACCATTGGTGTATGACCTCGTGCACTACCGTCGCGTAATTGCTCGTCCTTCGCAGGTAGTCGGAATCGATGAACACGATCGTCGAAAACTCCATGCCGCCCGATACGAACATGTCCGTTTCGACAATCGTCAGCTGCCTGTACGGGTAGAGCCCGACGCGGTCCTCCATGAACGCGATCGCGTCGACCGCGGCGCCGACGACCGCCTTGGCGTCAAGGTCGTCCGAGTAATGGTAAAAGAAAACATCGGCGCCCGATTCGGCGGCGGCTTCCTCTACCATAAACTCGTTGGAAAGCGCGAAGGCGAAATCCCGCGCCATCCGCGCGTGGAAGGTTGTGACCATCCTATCCTCGAGCATCGTCTCGAACTTAACTCCGGTCCCGGCGATCTCGTATTCCGAGGGCGCGGTTATCTCGACGGTATAGTTCGCCGATTCAAGAAAAAACGGGTCGCCAGCTGGGTAATACGGCGACTTGTCCCAGGCGCTTCCGTTAAAGACGGAAAGCACCGGAAGAAACATCCCGCACCAAATCGCGCGTTCGTTTGCGCCGGTCCGGTGCGCGATGAGCGGAACGTACGCCTCGAACTGTATGCGAAGCTGTATCGTCTCATCCGGTTCGAGCGGCTCGTCGAGGATTACCGTAAGCACCGTGCCGTCGAGCTCGAAGCTAAGCTCGCTGTTGTCCTCGGAGACGTGGCGTATTTCCATAAAACCGTAATCGACGCCAAGCGCGAACACCTTTTCCTCGAAAACGTCGAAAAACGGCTTGATTTTTTCGTCTTCCTTAAAAGCGTTGAGGTAGACGCGCAAAACAAGCTCGCCGAGCGCGGTTTCGGAACGGTTCGTGTACTTGACGCGCATGTGGCCGCCGACCGTGCGCGACTCGGGCTCGATTTCCATTGCGACGGCATATTCGTTGTATAAGGGTATTTCGACCGGAGGGGATTGCTCCTCCGGAACGCCCTCGATTTCGTTTTCGTCCGATTCCTGTCCGGCTTCCTTCTCCGGGCTCGGCCCGAACGATTCGGACGGCGCGGACGGCGGAAGCCTTCCGCACGAAGCGGAAAGAAGGAACAACGCGGACAGTAAAAATATGGTTAACGCTTTTTTTAGCTCATTCAATGCGA
The DNA here is from genome assembly GCA_009779525.1 of Defluviitaleaceae bacterium. Next base: position 3,539 of record WREB01000012.1, on the reverse strand, counting down.
TCCACCGGCCTGGCGAACGAACCCGCGATTGTAATACGGACGCTTCCATTATATCATACGATTTTACGATCAGTTTACACGGGAGCGGAAAACGTGAAGCGAATACTCCTGACCGGGGGCGGTTCGGCGGGCCACGTGACGCCGAACGTCGCGCTTGTCCCTTCCCTGAGGCGCGAAGGGTTCGAAATCCATTACGCCGGGGGGAGAGGCGGAATGGAGCGCGCGCTCGCTTCGCCTGTCGCGGACGAATACCACGCCGTCTCCTCCGGCAAGCTCCGCCGCTACTTCGACTTAAAAAACTTCACCGATATCTTTAAAGTCGCCAAAGGATTTTTCGACGCCATAATTATTATCGGTCGGGTCAAGCCGCTCGTCGTTTTCTCGAAGGGCGGCTACGTTTCGGTCCCGGTCGTCGCGGCGGCCTGGCTTTTTGGCGTTCCCGTCGTCGCCCACGAATCCGACTTCACCCCGGGGCTAGCGAACAGGCTTTCGTTTCCGTTCGCGAAAACGATTTGCGTATCGTTTCCCGAAACGCTAGATAGCGTCCCCAAAAAAAAATCCGCGCTGACCGGGACGCCGGTAAGGGAATCGCTTTTGGACGGCGACATCGAAACGGCGCGTAAAATATGCGGGTTTGAGGCGGATAAACCAGCCGTGCTTATCGTCGGCGGAAGCCAGGGCGCCGCCTCGATCAACAAATCGGCGCGCGCCGCCCTGCCGCGGTTGCTTGAAAAATACAACGTCGTCCATTTGTGCGGAAAAGGAAACATAAAAAACTGCGATTATGACGGATACTTCCAGCTCGAGTACGCGGAAAACGAGCTGCCGCATTTGTACGCGCAAGCCGACGTGATCGTTTCGAGGGCGGGGGCCAATACGATCGGCGAACTCGTCGCATTAAGGAAGCCGAATATCCTCGTCCCGCTGCCCAGGCAAAAGACGAGCAGGGGCGACCAGGCGTCAAACGCGGAGTCGATGGAAGGGCGCGGCCTTTCCACGGTAATTATGGACCGCGAGCTCACACCCGATAAGTTAGCCGACGCAATCGACGAACTTTATGTAAACAAAGACGCTTTCGCCGAACGCATCGAAGCGTACGGCGCAACGCAAAACGCCGGCGGGTCCGCGATCGAAAAAATCGTCGGAGTGATCCTTGCGGCGGCTAAAAAAACTAAAGCCGGCGCATTTTAAAAACCGCGTATCAAACGGGAGCGCGTATATAGAAATCATTACGGGCATTTAAGCGCTACCCCAACGAATAATATGGTATAATCCTTCGGGTAAAAATCATTTCGTCAGAAAAGGCTTGATTGAATGCAATACGCGTTGGCTTTCGTCGTACCGCTCGTAGTTTCGCTTCTGTTGGTCCCGCCGTTTGTTAAGCTCGCCATAAAGTTCGGGTTTACCGACAAACCGACCGAGCGCAAGATCCACGATACCCCCAAGCCGCTTACCGGCGGCGTCGTAATGTTCGCGGCGTTCGCCCCGGCGTTCGCTTCGGTCGCCTTTTTTTACGACAAGCGCCTATTCGCGGTGCTTGCGGGCTGCGTGATGATACTTGGCATCGGCTTGGTGGACGACTTCTACAAAACGCGCGGGCGCGACTTCAAGGCGCTCCCCCGCTTCATATCGCATATAGCGGCCGCGGTGCTTACGTTCGCCGTCGGCATCCGTTTCACCGGATTTTTCAACCCGTTCTCCGATTTATACGTGACGTTTCCGATATGGCTTCAGTTTTTGATGACCGCGCTTTGGATCGTCGGGCTCGTCACGGTCATTAATTTTATGGACGGCCTCGACGGCTTGGCGGGGGGACTAAGCATCCTTTCGGGAGCGACGCTCTTCGTCGTCGCGATAGTGAAGGGGCAGACGGAATCCGCGTTGATCGCCGCCGCGCTGGTAGGCGCCGCCGCGGGGTTTTTACGCTACAACCTGCCGCCCTCGAAACTTATAATGGGGGATTCGGGCGCGTATCTGCTCGGCTACCTGCTCGCCGTCATTTCGCTGCTCGGCGCGTTCAAGCAGGCCACGCTGATATCGGTTTTCATACCGGTGCTCGCGATGGGCGTCCCGATCTTCGACAACCTGCTTGTTACGTTTAGGAGAATCCGCGCGAAAAAACCGGTCTACGAAGCCGACACCGTAGAAATCCCGCAACTTCATTACCGCCTGCTCAAGCGGGGAATGAAGCCGACGCACGCCGTCGCGTTCATCCTGCTGCTCGGCGCCTGCCTAAACCTCACGTCGATAATCATTCTACTCATATCCAATTAAGGGGTACGCAAAATGTCAAAAAACATCAGCTCGAAAATGATCCTTCCCCCGGAGCTTAAGAATCTGGCGGCGAAGCAGGACGTGGAAATAATAATACCGGAAACGCGCGCCGAACTCCTGGACCTTGCGCTTGGCGGCCAGTCCAACGATATTTTTGAAGTCTCGTATGAGGTTAAAGGAAAAGGGTTGGTGAACGAAGCCGTCGTCACCAGGTGCAAAAACGGCGCGGCGGTAAATTATACCGACATCTACATGAGAAGGCGCGACCCGGACTGCATGGTTATCGCGGACGACCTCCCGACCGACAAGACCACCCACGAGGAGCGTTTCGGAAGGACGTTCGACGAAATAAGAACCGAGACCATCGAGTGGCTGGGCCTTCAGAAGCAGTTGATTTTCCTTCCCTTTTTCGCGGGAAACAAGGAGCTTGGATTAGGCTACCCGGCGCTCCTCGTAGCGCCCGCAAACGCGGCGTTTTTCGCCGCGGGGCTGGCGGACCTGCAGGGCTTCATACCCAAATCCGAATTGCCGAACATGTTCAAGCCCAAGGCGGTCATATACGTCGCGCCGCCGTTTAGGCACCTGTATTACGAAGGCAAGCAGATAGTCGTGCACAACAGGATGTACGAAATGCACGAGATCTTCTCATATAACTTATATCCGGGCCCGAGCGCCAAGAAGGGGATCTACGGCGCGCTTTTGAACATCGGCGAACAGGAAAAATGGGTGACGGTCCACGGCTCGACCGTGCTCGTCGTAACCCCGTACGAGCTGCAGTTCACGATTTTGCACGAGGGCGCTAGCGGAGGCGGCAAAAGCGAAATGATCCAACAATTCCAGCGGCAGCCGGACGGCAGGATGCTTTTGGCGCAAAACACGGTAAACGGAGTAAAGTACGTCCTCAACATCGTGGACGCCTCGGAGCTCCACCCTGTGACGGACGATATGGCGATGTGCCATCCGAGCATACAGAAAGCCGAAAGCAAGCGGCTCGTCGTGACCGACGCCGAGGACGGCTGGTTTTTACGCGTCAACCACATAACGCACTACGGAACCGAACCCGAAACCGAACGGAACACTATTCATCCGCCCGAACCCTTGATATTCCTTAACCTCGAGGGGGCCGTCGGCTCCACGGTGCTTATCTGGGAGCCGATCATGGACACTCCCGAGAAGCCGTGCCCGAACCCGCGCGTGATAATGCCCCGCAAATTCGTGAACAACCACGTCGACGAACCCGTGGAGGTTGACGTCAGAAGCTTCGG
>WREB01000011.1 GCA_009779525.1 Defluviitaleaceae bacterium | reverse complement strand
GCTGGAGCACGATAATATACATAGCCGCGCTGACCGGGGTCGATCCGGCGCTTCACGAGGCCGCCTCCATCGACGGGGCCAACCGCGCGCGCCAGATATGGCACATCTCGCTGCCCGCGATAAAAACCACGATGGTTTTCGTCGGCATAATGAGCCTCGCGGGTTTTCTTCGGACCGGATGGGAGCAGCTTTACCTGCTTGCGACGCCCGGCAACCGCGCGCTCGCCGAAACGCTCGACTTATACGTCGTCGACAAGGGGATCCTCGGCGGCCAATACGGGTACGGCGCGGCGGTCGGGCTCGTGCAGGCCGCGATCGGCTTCACGCTGATACGCATCGCCAACTATTTTTCGAAAAAATACGCGGAACTTTCGCTTCTATAGAAGGGAGGGCGGAGATATGAAAAAAAGGGAAGCTTCGTTAAAAAACATGCACCGGGTGAAGGTCTGGGAAATAATCAACATCGTCCTGCTTTCGCTTTTCGCCTTCGTCTGCCTCTACCCGTTCTGGAACATGTACGTCGCCGCGCTCAACGAAGGAACTGACGCCGCGAAGGGCGGCCTGTACTTCTGGCCGCGCAAGTTCACCTTCGAAAACATATACATGGCGTTCGTCCGCCCCGGCATAGTGCAGGCGCTGTTCGTCTCGTTCGCGAAAACCATAACCGGAACGGTCACGACGCTTTTTTGCACGTCGTCGCTAGCCTATGTCATGACCAAGCGGCAGATGCCCGGGACGCGGTTCCTCTCAAATTTTTTATTCCTCACGTTCATAATTCCCGGGAGCTTCATCGCGACTTATCTGCTCATGAACGAGCTTGGCCTGACCGATACGTTTTGGATCTTCATCATTCCCGGCCTTTACGGCTATTGGAACATGATAATCTTCAGGGCGCAGTTCACCTCGACGATCCACCCCGAAATAGAGGAAAGCGCGCGGATGGACGGAGCGTCCTATATAAAAATCTATTTTTTACTTATAATACCGCTGGCTAAGCCCGTCTTCGCGGCGCTGGGACTCTTTGCCGCCGTCGGGCACTGGAACGACTGGACGACCGGATTCTTCTACATGCGGGGCAACCGCGCGCTCGTGCCCCTGCCGACGCTGCTGCAGGAGATGATCAATGAAATGAACCTCCGGCAAAACGCCATGCGGCTCTCCGGGGGCATAATGGCCGACGATCCGGTTTGGAGGCGGATAACCCCCTCCTCCGTAAGGCTAGCCGTCACCGTGATTTCGGTCACGCCGATTATCATGGTCTACCCGTTTTTACAAAAACATTTCGTAAAGGGAATAATGGTGGGATCGGTCAAGGCTTGAATTCCGCCGGCAAATAAACGAAATAACTCCGTAAGGAAGTCGTTAATATGAACGCCATACTGTTTATCCTCGTCCATCTTTCGTTTCTGTTTTGCATCAGCATGATCGTGGTCGTCGCGCGAATCGCGCCGACCTCGCAGATGCGGAAAGCCTTCCTCGTGCTGCTTGGCGTCATGACGATCTGGTGCGTCGGGACGCTTCTCGAAATGGACGTCAGGCTTTTGACCGGCGAATCGTACCAGGCGCTTATAAACGTCTGTTACGTCGGGATATGCCTTGCGCCGATCGCGATCCTTTACTTGGGCCAAACTCTCGTCAAGCCCGATTGGAAGCCTAGGGCGGCGCACTGCGCCTTTCTTGTAATACCCGCGGCAAGCATAATCGTCGTCTTCACAAATTCGCTGCACCACCTTTTTTTCGTCGAATTCTCGCTTTATTCGTCCGAGGCGGTTTACGGCGCGTATTACTACTTCCATTCGGCGTATTCCTACGGCTGCATCGCCGCGGGCATAATCTTCATGCTCGTCGCCGCCTTTCGCAACTCGCGCATCTTTTCGCTGCAGTTCCAGCTTGTAGTCACCGGCGTCCTGATAACCCTGGCCTTAAACATCATGTATTCGTTCGGAGTCGGCGAGCTTCCGTTTAGCATAAGCATGGTGGCGTTCACGTTTTCGATGATCTGCTTCGCCGTCGCGTTTCTTAAGTACCAATTCATCACCGCGCTGCCGATCACGCTTCAACAAGTGGTGGATTTGATTTCGGACGGCTATCTCGTGGTCGACAAGAATCTAACGATCCTCTCATACAATAAATCCCTTCCGCGGCTTTTTCCCGAAACTGCCAGGTTGTCGCTCGGCACGGGTCTTCGCCCGCTGATCGAGAAAAATTTCCTCGACGCGAAGTTCGAAGATTTCTTAGATCTGCAAGCGCGCGCGGTGGAAACGCAGCAGACCGTCTCGGCGGAAAAAAAGATCGCGGGAAACGTTTACGTCAGCCTCGAGGTGACGCCGGTTATGCGAAGCGGCGCCCACATAGGCAGCATAATTTTGATCAAGGACATTACGCAGTCGAAGATTTCCATCGACGCGACGCAGGCCGCCTCGCAGGCGAAAAGCGATTTCCTCTCACACATGAGCCACGAGATTCGCACCCCGCTTAACGCGATCATCGGGATGATAAACATCGGGATGGACACTGACGACGTGAATAAAAAGAACTACTGCTTCGAAAGGGCGGATAGCGCATCGAAGCATCTGCTCGGGATAATCAACGACATCCTGGACATGTCGAAGATAGAGGCCGATAAGTTCGAACTCTCTTGCAGCGAGTTCGAGTTTGAAAAGATGCTTATCGGAATAACCGACGTCGCGAACGTGCGCGTCGAGGCGAAGTCGCAGAATTTCATCGTCGACATCGGCGAAAGCGTGCCCGCCTACATCGAAAGCGACGAGCTGCGGCTTTCGCAGGTGATAACGAACCTGCTTACAAACGCGATCAAATTCACCCCGGACAAGGGCGTGATAATCCTTAACATCGAAAACGTCGGCGAATCGGGCCAAGAGACGACGCTTAAGATCGAAGTTTCGGACACCGGAATCGGGATATCGAAGGAGCAGCAAGCCAGGCTGTTCAAATCCTTCGGCCAGGCGGATTCAAACATCGCAAAAAATTTCGGCGGAACGGGGCTGGGACTCACGATATCGAAACGCATCGTGGAACTGATGGGCGGCGATATATGGGTGGAGTCCGAGCTTGGCAAGGGCGCGAAATTCATCTTCACGGTAAAGGTGAAAAGGCTCGGCGAAAAACCGCAGAAAAGCATGCTCCTCAACGTGAGGGCCGAGGAGATCCGGATACTCGCGGTCGACGATTCGATAGAGACGAGGGCCTATTTCCAACATTTGATGAAGGCTAACAAGCTTTATTGCGAAGTCGCCTCGGGCGGAACGGAGGCGCTCGAAAAGATCCGGGCCGCCTCCGATAAAAAGTTTAATTTAATTTTCATTAACTGGCAGATGCCCGACATGGACGGAATAGAGCTGACTAAAAAAATAAAAGAAATCCAAAAATCGAACTCGGTCGTGCTTTTGGTATCTGCCTCCGACTGGAACGCGATCCAAAGCGAAGCCGCGTCAGCCGGGGTCAAGCAGCATATCTCAAAGCCGCTCCTTCCTTCGATGCTAATCGACGCTATAAATTTTTGCATGGGCACGGATTCCGGCGAAGATTCGGAAGCGACGCGCAAAAAGATAGCGAAGCGCAGGTACGATTTCTATGAATACACTTTGCTTATCGCGGAAGATATCGAAATCAACAGGGAGATAATCAGCGCGATTTTGGAAGAGACGCAAGTATCCTTCGACTACGCTGACAACGGCAGCGTCGCCGTCTCGATGTATAAGGAAAGACCCGACAAATACGACCTGATTCTGATGGACGTAAACATGCCCGAAATGGACGGATACGACGCGACGCGCGCCATCCGCGCGCTCGACGCCGACCGGGCGAAGACCGTGCCGATAATCGCGATGACCGCGAACGTCTTTAAGGAAGACATCGAAAAATGCCTTTCGTCGGGTATGAACGACCATACCGGCAAACCGATCGACGCGGACGCTTTGTTTGAAATGCTGCACAAGTACCTGACCGGAAGCAGCGCCTCCATGAAGATGAAGAACGTGCACGAACTTGAGCTTGGCATAGCGTGGGACGATAACTTGCTTACGGGAAACGCCATCGTCGACATGCAGCACCAGAAACTGTTCGAAAAGCTCGACGACCTCGTGCGCTCGTGCGAGGTGGGCGCCGAAACGGAAAACCTCCGCGGGACGCTGGACTTTTTGGTGGAAACCGCGGTCAAGCATTTTACCGACGAGGAAGCGCTGCAGCTCGAATGCGGATTCCCGGAATATGTTATGCATAAGAAACTTCACGCCGAAATCCAAAGCGCGATCGGCGAATTGACGGAACGCTTCGAGCAAACCGGTTCATCAAAGCAATTAAGCGACGACGTCAACAAAATAGTCATAAAATGGCTGGTAAACCACATACAGCAAGAAGACAAGAAGATCAGCGACCATTTGAGAAACAGCGCGGCCGCCGGCGGTATGAACCCAATATTTTAAGCGACCGGAACTTTTTAACCTTCTCGGCGAAAAGCCGCGGCATCAAAATTCGGGAGGCGGTTATGCAAAAAATAATCTTCGTGGTGGACGATAACGACACCAACCTTGCCGCCGCAAGGGAGGCGCTGAAAAACAACTACCGCGTCATGACGATGCCGTCCGCCGCGCGGATGTTCGCGATGATGGAAAAACTGACTCCCGACTTGATCCTGCTTGACATCGAGATGCCCGAAATGGACGGATTCGAGGCGTTGGGCTTACTTAAGGCGCGCCGCGTCGACGTTCCGGTTATATTTTTAACTAGCCTCATCGACGCGGACGTCGAAGTCAGGGGCTTCCAGCTCGGAGTGATCGACTTCATAACCAAGCCGTTTTCGGCGCCCGTTTTGATAAACCGGATAAAGACGCACCTGGACATCGACGGAATAATACGCGAAAGGACGATGCAGCTTCAGAAGCTTCAAAACGGCGTCGTTTTCGTCGTCGCAGACATGGTCGAAAACAGGGACAAAGGAACGGGCGGGCACATCGAGCGGACGTCCGCTTACCTAAAAATCCTCATCGACGCTATGCTCGAAAAAAACCTGCACGCGGACGATTTCAAGCAAATAGACATGGATCTGTTCATTTCATCGGCAAGGCTTCACGACGTGGGCAAAGTCACGATATCCGACGTCATATTGAACAAGCCCAACAGGCTGACCGACGACGAATTCGTGATTATGAAGTCGCACGCGGCCGAAGGCGAGCGTATAATCGACCAGATCGTCTCGCGCACTGAAAACGTGGAGTTTTTACATAACGCCAAGCTTTTCGCCGGCACCCACCACGAACGTTGGGACGGTAAGGGCTACCCGTTCGGCCTGCGCGGGAACGAGATCCCCCTGCAGGGGCGGGTGATGGCGTTGGTGGACGTTTACGACGCGCTCGTTTCCGAACGGCCTTACAAAAGCGCGTTCACCCACGACGAAGCCGTCGGAATAATAATGTCCGGCGCCGGCTCGCAGTTCGACCCGGACATAACGGAGCTGTTCTTTAACGTACAAGACCAATTTAAGGCGGTAATCATATGACCGAGACAAAAAGGAACGCCGTCGAGAACAACATCGAGCTTTGCACCGGTTGCAACCGGTGCGTGAGGGAATGCCCGATGGAGACAGCCAACGTCACCTACCAGGACGAGGCTGGAAACATAAAGGTAAAGATCGACCAGGACAAATGCATATCGTGCGGCTGGTGCGTCTCGGCTTGCAAGCACGAAGCGCGCTACTACCAGGACGATACCGAACGCTTCTTCGATGATTTGGCCGGCGGCGCGCAAATTTCAATAATAACCGCGCCTTCCATACGCACGAACATTTCCGACCATAAAAAGCTTTTCACCTACTTCAAGCAAATCGGCGTAAAAAATATCTACGACGTTTCGCTCGGCGCGGACATCTGCGTATGGGCCTACATAAGGCACCTTGAGCGAAACGGGTTCGACCCGATCATTACCCAGCCGTGCCCCGTCATCGTCTCGTACTGCGAAAAATACCGCCACGACTTGCTTAAGCGCCTCGCGCCCGTGCAAAGCCCGATGGCCTGCGCGTCCATATACATGAAAAAATATATGGGAATCACCGACAAGATAGCGGCGTTCTCGCCGTGCATCGCCAAAATGAACGAGTTCGAGGGGACAAGGCTCGCGCAGTACAACATCACCTTCGCGAAGCTTATGGAATACCTTTCAAAAAAGGGCGTGACGCTGCCCGAAACGGAAACCGGTTTCGACCACGCCGAAAGCGGGCTCGGTTCGCTCTTCCCGCTTCCCGGGGGCCTTAAGGAAAACATCGAGTACTACACGGGGAAAAAACTGCACATAGTAAAGGGCGAAGGCTTCAACGTGTACGAGAAGCTCGACACGTACGCCGAAACGCCCGAAAGGGCGCTTCCGGTGCTCTTCGACGTCCTCAACTGCATGGAGGGATGCAACGTAGGCCCCGCGTGCATGCACGAAAGCAACGTCTTCGAAATAGAGATGACGATGAACGAGGCGCGCAAAAAAGCCGGCGGCGAACGAAGCAAAGGCGATAACCTCGCCGCGTACGAAGCGTTCGACCGAAAGCTCGACCTCGACCATTTCATGAGGGAATACGTTCCAGTCGAGATACCACTTAAAAACATAACCGACGAAGACATTGAGACCGCGTTCAGGGAACTCGAAAAGAACGACGACGAGAAGCGCAACGTCGACTGCGGCGCCTGCGGTTCCAAGACATGCCTGCATATGGCGCGAAAGATCGCGCACAAGGTAAACATACCGATGAACTGCATCGTGAAGACGATGGATAACGCCAAATCGGAGCACGAGGAGAACATGGCGGCGCAAAACCAGATCGCCGCGATGGAAAAGATGCACGAGGCGGACGAACTGATGCGGACGATGCTTAACGCAAGCCCGTTCGGCGCCAATTTCTGGACCAGGAACATGGAGCTGATCGATATTAACGAAGCGACGCTCACCATGTTCAAGCTTACCGACAAGCGCGATTACATAGAAAACTTCCAGTCCTTTTCGCCGACGTACCAACCGGACGGGCGCCTGTCGATCGAGGCGGCCGCGGAATCCCTCGAGTACGCGTTCCAGCACGGCTGGGGCCGGTTCGAATGGATGCACCAGACCAAGGACGGCGAGGAGCTTCCGTGCGAAATCACCACGGTCAGGATGGATTACAAGGGCGACTACATCGTAGCGGTATACCTGCGCAACCTCAAGGAACAAAAGCACATGATCCAGGAAATCGAGTCGGCGCAGTTTACGACCAAGGCGATGTTTGAGTCGAACCCGCACGTAAACGTCCTGTTCAACGACAAGTTTAAGCTGATCGACTGCAACCCCGCCGGAATTACCTTCCTCGGCTTCGAAAACAAGGAGGAAATGCTCGAAAACTTCGTCGGGATCATGGTCAAAAGCATCCCGTCTCACCAGCCGGACGGAAGGGAATCGATCCCGCTCGCGCACAGGCTTATGACGGCCGCGAAGGAAGGCTACGCCAGGTTCGAAACCGAAATGACGATAAAGGGCGCGAAGAAGTTTTTGAACGTCGAATTCAAGCGGATCCCCTACGAACAGAGTTTCGCGATAGTCGGCTACATATTCGACATGACCGAGATACGCAACAGGGAAGACGAATTGATTCGGGCGCGCGCGCAAAACGAGCTGCAGCTCGCGAAGCTGAACCTCGTCATGAAGGCGTCGAAGATTGGCCTTTGGGACATGGAGATCGTCAAGGGCGACTCGATAAGCGGAGCGAGCGCGCTTATGTATTCGGACGAGTTCAGGCAGATGCTCGGGTTTACGGAACTCGCCGAATTTCCCAACCTGCTCTCAAGCTGGATAGAACGTCTTCACCCGGACGATTTGGAAAAATCCACCGAAGCGTTTAAGCGGCACCTCGCCGACGTGACGGGTAAGACGCCCTTTGACGTGGAATACCGGATGTTAAAAAAGGACGGCGAATATTCGTATTTCCACGCGACGGGCGAGACCATCCGGGACGAGAACGGCGACGCCGTCCGCGTGGCCGGCGCGCTGATCGACATCACCGAATCGAAGAAACTGCTTTTAGATCTTGAGACCGAAAGGTCCCTTTTGCAAACGATGTTCGATTCGGTGCCCGACATGATCTATTGCAAGGACATGGACTTGAATTACACGCGCTGCAATAAAAGCTTGCTTAATTACTTCAACATATCGAAAGACGACTTGATCGGGAAGGACGACGAAAAGGGGCTCGGAATTTCGGAAACGCTGGCTGACGACTTTAGGGCGATGGACAAGGCCGTGATCCACGACAACAGGATTTACACGTACGAGGAATACTTCCCGTCTACGGACGGGGCGATGCGGCTTTTTGAAACCAATAAAGTCCCGCTAATGCTAAACGGCGAAATGACTGGAATCATGGGGATCGCGCGCGACATAACCGAGCGCAAGGCGATGGAAGAAGCGGCGCAAAGCGCGAATAAGGCGAAGACCGCTTTCCTGAGCACGATGAGCCACGAGATAAGGACCCCGATGAACGCGATTTTGGGGATCACCGACATAATGCTTCACAAGGGCGCGCTCGAATCCTCGATCCGCGAGGGGCTCGAAAAAATATACACCTCGGGCGACATGCTGCTTGGCATCATCAACGACATATTGGACCTTTCCAAAATAGAGGCTGGGAAGCTCGAGCTTTTGGACTCGAAATACGAGATGGCGAGTTTGATCAGCGACACCGCGCAGCTTAACATGATGCGAATCGGAAGCAAGCCTATCGAATTCGACCTGCGCGCCGACGAAAACCTCCCGGTGTTTTTATCCGGCGACGAGCTTCGGGTCAAGCAGATCCTAAACAACATCCTTTCAAACGCGTTCAAGTACACATCGGAAGGCACGGTGACGATGACGGTCGCATCAAGGCCGTCCGAAGGCGACGAGGACAAGATCACCCTAATCGTCAGCATCAAGGATACCGGCCAGGGCATGAACGACGAGCAAGTCGGAAAACTTTTCGACGAATACGCCCGCTTCAACCACGAAGCCAACCGCTCGACCGAAGGAACGGGCCTTGGCATGAGCATCACGCGAAACCTCATACGCATGATGAACGGCGAAATCACCATCGAAAGCGAGCTCGGCAAGGGTTCGGTATTCACCATTTACCTGCCGCAGGGCAGGATAAACTCGGACGTGCTGGGCAGGGAAATGGTCGAGAATCTGCAAAAGTTCAAGACCAACAGCAGGTCGCAGCTCAAGCGCGTGCAGATAAAACGCGAGCCGATGCCCTACGGAAGCGTGCTCATAGTCGACGACGTCGAAACTAACATCTTCGTCGCCAAGGGGCTTCTCGCCCCGTACGAACTGCGGATCGACTCGACCGACAGCGGCTTCGGTGCGATCGAGAAGATTAAAAACGGAAGCGAGTACAGCGTCATCTTCATGGACCACATGATGCCCAAGATGGACGGCGTCGAGACGACCAAAAGACTTCGCGAAATGGGCTACAAAAACCCGATCGTCGCGCTTACGGCAAACGCGGTGGCGGGCCAGGCGGAGATTTTCCTCGGAAACGGGTTTAACGACTATATCTCAAAACCGATAGACATACGCCAGCTAAACAGCGTTTTAAACAAGCTGATCCGCGACAAACAGCCGCCCGAAATCTTGGCGAAGGCCAAGGCCGCCGAATCCATCAGGCTCCCGATCGCGGCTAGCGCGGCGGACAACCTGAGGTTCGCCGAAATATTCGTGCGCGACGCCAAAAAGTCGGCCGCGGTGCTCGACGCTTTTTTGCAAAAGGGGTCGGAGCGCGACGAATCGGACATGCGGATGTTTATAATCCATACCCACGGGATAAAAAGCGCGCTTGCGAACATCGGGAGACTGGACTTGTCGGCGGCCGCGCTTAAGCTCGAGCAATTGGGAAGGGATAACAGCGTCGATTCGATAATCGCGGAGACGCCGCCTTTCCTGGAAGCGTTGAAAAGTTATATAATGGAGCTGTCGCCCGAGATCGGCGGAGCCGAGCCGGCGGACGAGGACAAAGGATTTTTAAGCCAAAATCTCGGCGCGATAAAAACGGCGTGCGAGGTTTTCGACGACGCGGCCGTGGAGGAACTGCTTGCCGGCCTTAAGTCGAAAACGTGGACAAAAAAAACCGCGGAGTTTATCGATAAGATATCCGAGGATTTCCTGCACAGCGATTTCGACGGGATCACGGACGCGATCGACGGGTTCGGGGAAGCTTGACGTAAGGCGTAAAAAAACGGAACGATCAACCATACAGGGAGACAATCGATGGCCGAATCAAAAAAAGAGTTTACCATCCTGATAACCGACGACGAAAAAATGAACGTCGAGATACTCGGCGGTATCCTTTCCCCCTCCTACAACCTGCTTATATCGCGAAACGGGAAGCGCGCGCTGGACCTGGCGCAGGAGCACAAGCCCGACCTGATTCTCCTGGACGTCCTGATGCCCGACATGACGGGCTTCGATGTAATAACGAAGCTTAAGGAAAGCGAGATCACATCAAGGATACCCGTCATTTTCATCACCGGGCTGACAAGCTCCGAAGACGAGGAAAAGGGCTTCATGCTCGGGGCCGTCGACTACATCGCAAAGCCGTTCAACAAATCGATAGTCAACGCCAGGGTCAAGACGCACATAAAGATCGTCGATCAAATGAGGACGATCGAGCGGATCGGCTTAATCGACCCGCTTACAAAGATTTCAAACAGGCGCGGCTTCGAGGACCGTCTCAACGCCGAATGGGGAAGGTCGCTTCGCGAGCAGGCGCCCATAAGCATCCTGCTCATGGACATCGACAAATTTAAAAACTACAACGACGCCCTCGGGCACCAGCAGGGCGACGCGGCGCTAAAGGCGTTCGCGAAAGCCGTGACCGCCACGCTGCTTAGGCCGGTCGACTTCGCCGCGCGCTGGGGCGGGGAAGAATTCGTCGTGCTGCTTCCCGGCACCAATTCGGAAGGCGCCGCCGAAGTAGCCGAAAGAATCCGGAAGAACGTAGAGACGACCATAATTCCCACCGACGACGGCGCCGAAACGAGGGTGACCGTAAGCATCGGCATCAATTCGGTCGTTCCCAGCGCCGAGATACTAGTCAAGGATTTTATCGAGAAAGCCGACCAAGCTTTATATAAGGCGAAGGAATCGGGGAGGAACCGGTTCGTTGTCAGCGACGGATAAAACAATTGATGTTTAAACTAAAGCTAAGGCGCGCCTTCGCGTTTATCTTAGCCGCGGCTTTGCTTGCCTCGGCTGCCGCGGGATGCGGCGGGAGCGGCCAATCCGCGGGCGAAGAGCCGGCGTTTCGATCGTTTTTGGATATACCCGGGATAACGGAAGAAGATATCGCCGCGGTCGCGTTCTTGCGCGAAAGCGTCAGCCAGTTTTCCTACGCGGTCAACTACAGCACGGAGGCGTTCAACGAAAAAAACGGCGAGCTCAAGGGATTCGCCGCTTTGTTTTGCGATTGGCTTACGGTACTTTTCGAAATCCCGTTTTTACCTAGGATCGTAGAGTGGGACGAGCTCATAGAAGGGCTCGAGAGCGGCGAGTTCGACTTCACCGGCGAGCTGACGGCAAACGCTTTGCGCCGGCAAAAATATATTATGACCGACGACATAGCGCAGCGCCAATTGATTTACATACGTACCGACAACGAATCATCCCTTCAGGAAATCGCGGCAAGCCGCCCCCTCCGCTACGCCTTTCTCGACGGAACCACAACGATCGACGATGTGCGCAGGCACGAAAGCCGCGATTTCGATGAATTTTTCGTCGACGACTATCCCCATGCGTACGAAATGCTGATAAGCAAAAAAGTCGACGCCTTTTTCGACGAGTCGCCGGCGGAGGCCGCCTTCGACTTCTT
>WREB01000010.1 GCA_009779525.1 Defluviitaleaceae bacterium | reverse complement strand
GGTCGTCGGCGAGAAACGCCTCGACGCTCACGAGCCGTTGGAACCGGTACGCGGCCTTCGCGAAGGCGAGCCGGATCTGTTCGAAGAGCTCCTCCGTTTACGTCTCAAGCGCGGAAAGGAACAGCTCTTTTTTTACGGTTAACTCTTTAAATAATTTATTTGTTTCGCCAATTTCATTTAAAAATATGTAGCGCGGGTTAAGCGCCGAAACAGCGTTAAATTCGGCGGCCGTAAGCGGGAAGCCGCGTTCTTCCGACTCGTTTTGGCTAAGCGGATCGCTGCGCCTTTCGTCCGAAAGCGCCCGCCTTATCTCATAAAGGGATTTGTCCAAACGGCGGTGCGCCAATGCTAGAGGCTCGATAATCCTTTGTATCGACTCCCTGTCGCATTCAAACGCGCCCTCGCCCAAGGCGGCGGATTCGAGCGCCGCCGCCTGGAACTTAAGCAGATCCCCGGCGACTTCTAACTCGGATTCCATCAACCCAATGTAAAACGACGCCGCTTTGCGCTTGTGCAGATCGTCCAGGCCAGATAGGCATAAGACGGCGCATTCGCCGTACGTTTCATGCAGCTTTGCCGAAACGGCCGAATAAAATGATCCGGCGAGCGCTCCGACCGATTCGCCTTCGCAGTCTCTCTCAAGCAGAAAAGCGCGGGCAAAGTTTAACGCCGCGTCCGCGCAGGCCGGCGTTTGCGCGTATTCGCCGCACGCTTTTATTACTTCCCGGTTAACGCGCCGGGCCATGTCCGCAAGCACCGCCAGCTTTTCTTGCGCGACCGGATTCGGTTTGTCCAAAGGCCCGCAAGGATCGCCTTGCACGGGCTCCGTTTCGTCGCGCGCAAGCTCGAGATCAGTTTCGGCTTCGTCCATGAGCCCTATCCTGGACGTGAGGACGGCGTTAAGGCCTTCGAGGATCTCTTGTATCTGCGGCGAAACTCCGCAGAATATTTCACCGCTGACATTTAACAAATCGCGGTAGACGCCGCGGAGGGCGGCGCATTCCTTGTACGAAAGCTCGTCGACGCCGGAGAGCTTCGCGTGTTTTTCGGATTCGAATCCGATCGATGCGTTTAACGCGTCCCCGATTCGGCTTGCGTATTCAAGCAGGTAAAACGAGGCGAATCCGGAGGCCTGCGAGCCGTAATCCGCCCATGCGGCCCAAAACGCCTCCCGCTGCCCCTCGCGTTTTATTCGCCTGCTTTTGGTCATGAGCCGTAAAGCTCGTCCACCGAAAGCTCCGTGACCACGCCGTCTTGCGACATGCTGCGCGCGGTCACCTTAAGCATGTTGTCCTGCCCGACGTGGAAGATGACCTTGACCTTCTCCTGCCCGCGCGGCCCCTGGGGTATCCCGCGAAGCGAAGTGCCCGCGAGGCGCTTCATCCCGTCCTGGCTGACATATTGGTTCTTGTCCTTTTCCTTCGGCGCGGTGCTTTCGTAAACGACGATCGCCATGCTCGAGACGTTGTCGAAATTGGTCGTGAGCAGCTCGCCCGCGTCTACGGTGAGCCCTTCCTTCGGTATGTCCTGGCTAGCCGCGACAATTTCCATGAAGCGCCTGCCCGCGATCTCAAGCCCGAGCGGATGTATCGTTTTTTCGTGGACGATCGGGCCGCGCACCGTCGGCATCATTATCATGTTGCAATAATGGGCCGCGCCCTGCGAAATGCTTAGCGCCGGGCTTATCCGCGACTTAAACGGCTCCTTTTTGAAGCGTTCGGTGATCCGCTCGCCGACGAGAAGTATCGAGGAGCTGCCGCCCACCAAAAAGACCTCGTTTATCTCCGTATCGGAAAGGCCTCCGGCTTCGAGGCAGCGGTCGACGCAGTCGAGTGTCTCGCCGATTAGGTCGCGCACGTTTTTATCGCGGAATTTTTCGAACGCCTCCTGCGAGTCGCCGAGGGAATTGACGCGCTTATGGTCGAGGAACGCCTCGCGCGTTATCTCCATGTTTATGTTTACTATCTTGGGTTCTTGTATCAGCGGGGCGAGGGCGAGCTTGGTCGACTTAGTCTGCGAAAGCCGCTCCTTCGCCTGCGTGGCGGCCTGCTGCAGCCGGACGAGCGCGACTTTTTTCTGCCGCTTCGAAACGCCGTCGTCGGCGTTTTCGTCGAACAAGTCGATTTCGCCGCCGGTCAGCTTCTTAAATTCTTCGTAGACCATGTCCATTATTATCTTGTCGATGTCGTTGCCGCCGAGGTTGTTGTCGCCGTAGGTGCTTACGATCGAGATCGCTGGCTCGCCGGCTTCCTCGATCTTTATGTCGAGCACGCACGCGTCGAACGTGCCGCCGCCGAAGTCGTAGACGAGCACCTTCTTGTCCGCCGTTTCGTTGACGGCGTAGCTGATCGCCGAAGCCGCCGGCTCGAGCCTCAGGTAAACGTTTTCGACGTCGAACCCCGCGAGTATCGCGGCCTCTCGCGTCATTTTTTTCTGCTTGTCGTTGGAGTTTGCCGGCACGGTGACGACGCAGCCGGAAAACTCGCCGCTTATCCCGAGTTCTTCCTGCGCGTATTCGTCGGCTTTTTGCTTTAGGTAGCCGATGATTTCGCCGGCGATCTGCTCGGGGGTGAACTCGTATTCGCGGTCGTCGACCATGACTTTAAGCTTTTGGTCGCTAGCCAAATAGCGCTTGATCGAAAGCACGGTGGAAAGCGGATAAATTATGGCCGCCTCCTTCGCCTGGACGCCGAAGATCCTCGAAAGTTTGGTTTCGTCCTCGGGGTCGGACTCGAACTGGATCGCCGTCGGGAATATGTTCGAGCCGTCGATCGGGATCGTCTGCGCCTCCCCGTCCTTGTAGTTGTAGATGCTTACGACAGAATTGGTCGTGCCGAAGTCGATTCCCAAAAACAGCCCGCGTTCGGTATCAAGACCTAATGTTCCCATGCTTCTCCTCCTTGGCATGTTTTATTTTTGCATTTACCCCGGGCGAACGTCCCGGTAAGCGGCGTTATTTATCCGGTATCGGTTCGTTCGGGGCTTCTTTCAATTAATACGTTGGTTTTAACGAAAATATTATGTCCGCGCCGCGCTTCGGCCGGCTTGTTGTTAATTTAAACAAGCTGCAGCGCTTAACGGCCCCCGTTTAACCATTCAAGCATGTCGGCGAGCGGTTCCTCATCCACCCTCGCGCCGCGGATGTAATCGTCCGTCGTCGGATACTCCATCGTCGACCGCGTGAACAAGTGCGTCAGGCCGTCGTACAGGCGGAACGTGAAGTTATTTTTATCGCCCGCGATTTCTTTATAAAGCGCGTAGTCGACGTCAGCGTAGACCTGAAAATCCTTCGAGCCTTGCATTATCAAAAACGGCGTATCGGTATTCGTTAAATAATTTGCGGCTGGCTTTTCGTCCATCTCCATATAGTAACGCTCGCCGGCGAGCCTATCTATCGCCTCGAACGCTTCATCCAACGCGGCGGCGCGTTCTTCTTCGCCGATTTCTTGCAAGCCGACGAAGTATACGTTCTGGTCGCGGATTATATCAATTAAGCTCCGCGGGCTTCCCGCCATAATGATCGCCCCGGCGAAATCCCCCGTGCTTGCGATCCGCGGCGCGAGCATTCCGCCAAGGCTCAATCCGGCTACGTATATTTTTTCATTATCGATCCGCGGGTCGCCTTCCAGAAGTTTTTTCGCGCGCAGCGCGTCCTCGATCGTCTCCTCGAAGACCGTAAAGCCGTTTCCGAACGTTTCGGAAAATTTCGATCCGTGCTCGAACGTCCTTTTATTATACCTGAGAACCGCGACGCCGCGGGCGGAAAGATATTCCGCTACGTCGCGAAACGCCGCGATCCCATAGGCGTTGAGATTCATGTCGCCGGGCCCCGAGCCGTGCACGAGCACGACCGCCGGAAGTGGTCCGTCGAATTCGTCCGGGACCGATAAAATCCCTTTAAGCGGAAAATCCGTTCCCTGTCCGATTACGACGGGATACTCCGCGAAGCCCTCGGGTTCGTCGATCATGTAATGCGAGGTTTCGTAGATGTCGACTAGTTCGTCTATAAAAAATCCCGCGACTCGCCCGTCGCCGGAAAACACCACGCGGTATACGACGCCCCTGTTCTCGTGCCTTGCGGTCGAAAGAACGATTTCGTATCCATCGTGCCCGAACGACGACGAATCGATGAAGCCGACCAACTCGCCGTGCGCCGAAACGAGGCCCTCCCATAGGCTTTTTAACTGCCGCTCCGAAAGCGCGCTTTGCATCGCCTTATCAAACCCGGCGCGGGCGTCGGCGTAGCTTCCCGACGAAAGCAATTCGAGGAAGCGTTCGGCGCGCGCCTCGTCCTCAAGCCAGCCGGTACTTCGCGCAGGCGCGGCGTCGCCGCAGCCGCCAAGGCAAGCAGCCGCAAGCGCAAACATTAGCGCCAGCGCGTATAAAAAAAGTTTTTTCAATCTCAGCCCTGTAAAAAATGATTCCGGCGACATGATAACACGACGGGAAATAAAGCTAAAGGAACGAAAGAAGGCGTCCGGCGCGCACTTACCGGTTGCGCAAGCGGACGCTTATGAGCCGCGGCGATCGATGTTTTCGGCGCGATCGTTCAAATAAAAATTTTTACGCCTTCCCCACGCAGCCGAATATTTCCAACTTGCCCATGACGATCGATTTCGCGGCCGCGCCGACTTCGTCCATGAATACGCGCGGGTCCAAGTTCCGGCCGCCCGATTCGGCAAGTTCGCAAAGGCGCCTTGAGAACGCGTTCTTGATCTCGGTTCCGACGTTGACCTTGCATATTCCGCGCTCGATCGCGTTTTTGAAATCGTGTTCCGAAAGCCCGGTCCCTCCGTGCATCACGAGGGGCGTAGGCGTGAGCGCCGCGATCCGTTCGATCAGGTCGAAGCGGATGTTCGGTTTTTGTTTATAAATTCCGTGGACGGTACCGATTCCTATCGCCAGCGCGTCGATTCCGGTCCTTTCGATGAATTCGAGGACCGCCGACGGTTCGATCAACTCGGCCTCGCCGTTTACCACGTCGTCCTCGCGGCCCGCGACCGTCCCTAGCTCCGCCTCCACCGATACGTCCCGGCGCTTTGCGATTTCAATCACCCGCCGCGTCGCCTCGACGTTTTCATCAAACGGTTTGGTGGACGCGTCGATCATGACCGAGGTGAAGCCCGCTTCGACGCAGAGCCTGATTGTTTCGACGTCTTTCCCGTGGTCGTAGTGCAGCGCGCACGGAACGCGCGAGTCCAGGGCCATGCCCCCGAACGCGCAAGCGATGCCCCTTGCGCCCATCGACTTGACGGTGCCCGAGGAAGCCATGCAGACGACCGGGGCGCCGCATTCATTCGCCGCCTCGATGATCCCCTTCAAGTCCGCGTAGCCGTTGAAGTTGAAAGCGCCGACCGCGTAGCCGCCTGACTTCGCCTTGCGAAGCATTTCGGATAAATTAGCCGCGGGCATTTTTTTCGCCCCTTCCTTGCATTTCGGCGCGAAGGGAAGCCGCCATTTTTTCGATCTCGGGGACGCTCTCTTGCATCAGGTCCTTGTAGTAGCCCTCGTATTCGTAGGTTATGTCCTCGATTTTCTTTGTCTTTATTCCGTTCGCGTACTGTTCGAGCAGCCCGAAGTCCTTTTCGTAGCAATGGAAGCTGTTCGCCCTGTGCGCGTAGCTCCCGACTTCGACGCCGAGCCTATCGGCGATCCGTTTTTGGAGCATGACGAATGCGAACGCGTTCATAAAGCTCGCTTCGACCGCGTCGTTCGAGCGCATCATCGCCTTGCAGTGGAGCTTTCCGCCGCGGATAAAGTATTGCAGGTGCTGGAGGCACGCGGGGTCGGCGTTGAACGGGTCGACCGCGTTGTCCCGGATCATCGCGACCGCGCGGCGCGAATCGGCGTTTCGCTTTAATTCCTCCACCACGAAGTTTAGCTGGTCGAAGCCCGCGAAGTTGACAAGCCTGTCGTGGTAGGTGTATTCCCAGCAGTTTCCGTCGCCTATCTTGAAGTCGAGTATCCCGTCGAGCACTTCCATTACGTACTGCTGCAGCTCGCGGAAGCCCCCGATGTAGAGCCTGCTGACCATCGGTTCGGCGAACGGCTCGTCTGCGACGTATGTCGCCGACAATTCCCTCTGGCTTTGGTTCCAGTCGCTGCAGCTATGCAGCTCCCCTTCGGAATAAAGCGCGAGTATCGCCTTGTGGTACGCTTCGGGCAGCGTTTTCGCCGTTTCGAATATTTCCCTCATACCGATTCCTTCCTGCGGCGTCGCCCGCCCGTTTCATTATCCGCTTCAGCGGTTTATGTCGAAGCCGCGAATCAAATCAATTTGCCCCTCACGCGATTCGCGCTTTTCGCGAGACCCGTGATTATCTGCTCGACTTGTTCGTACTTAAACATCCGTTCGTAGATGAACGCGTTGTTTAACGTAAAAAAATCGTCCCCCGACTCGTCGACGTAGACCGATTCGTTGCTTACGGTTTGCTCCCTGGTCGTAGTGCTTCCGGTGGGAAGCTCCTCGCTGTAGAAAAAAGTGAGCGTCTCGCCGAAAAAAACCGGAAGGCACGCCACGTACATTCCGAATTTCAAATATTTCATCCGTTTCGCGCGATACGCCTCGTCGCCCTCGGACTTGTAGTAGAGCATGACGTTTTTTCCGGGCAGGCCCGCGTACAAAAACGGCTGGTTCTTTTCTATGTACGGGCGTTTTTCGCGCCTGTCGCGGTAATCTCTGAACACCGGAAGGAGTATCCCGGCTTCCTCCTGCGAAGCGACCGCCATCTCCCAAATTCGGTCGGAGTTGAAAGTGTTTATCCCATGTTTTAAGTAGACGTGGCACAGCGCCCAGGCCAAAAGCTCGTCTTGTTCGCGCGGGTCCTCGCTTTTTTCGCGCCGCTTGAGGTAGATTTTTTCGAGCAGCGCGAGCGTCTCGTACTCGGGCTTGGCGCCGTTTACTATCATCTCGTACGCGCAGTATTCAACGAACGGCGATATGAGCGGATGCGCGACGTCCGGCCCGCCGTAGGCGTCGGAAATCCTGACGAACGCCTTTTGCGCGTCCGCGTCGAACTGATGCATCCATATGCTGTTTTTGATGATGATTTCGTCGAGTCCCGGAGCGGACGCGTTTATCGCGGCCAGCGCGCGGCAAAGCGCCTCCCATTCGGACTGGCTCCCATTGTATTCGGAAATGACGATCTCAAGCAACGCCGGGTCGTACCAGGCGTCAAGCAGCAGACCGTAGGCGGCTTCCGCCAGGTCCGCTCGGACGGATTCGTAGCCCGCCAATTTTTTAACCGCGCCAAAGAGCGCCTTGTTGGATATCCGCCCCGCCTTGCGGCGGATAAGCCCGGCCGCCCTCGCCCATTCGTTTGTCTGCAGATAGACGCCGAGTATCGGCTCGATATATTCATGCAGGTCGTTTTCGTCCACCTCGCCGTAATACGCGAGCGCCTTGTCGAAGAGGCCGGCCTTGTAGCATATGCCGCCAAGCGCCACGCATATGCGCATCCGGTAAGTCTTCGAAGCGTCCTTATGGCCAAGCAGCGCTTCCAGGACCGCGACCGAATCGTTTATTTGCGCCGGCATCCTTTTGTCGGCGCCGTCCATTTTTTCGAGCCAAAAGTTGGCGAGGCGCGCCATCGAGAAAAAATCGCGCGAGCCTTTTTTAAAAAGCCGCAGGCAAATATCCGCCGAAGCGTTTTCGACAAGCTTTCGGACCGATATATCGGCTTCGACGACGTTCTTGCGGCCCGACCCGAAGCAAACCGTCGAAAAGTTGTCGCCCGCCGCCTCGATTAAGGCGGCGCAGCCTTCGCCGTCAGGCGTCAACTCGTATATGTCCATCCCCTTTTTTTCGGGGCCGCTTACGCCGACGAACCTGGCCGGCGTGTCCCCTGAAATCCTCAGCTCGTAGCGCGTCAAATCCGCCTCGAGCGCTTCCGCCGCCTTGTCGGTTTCTTCCCCGGAAATTCCCATCAGAAGGCATTGCTCGAGGTAAAAGCAATGGACGCTGTTGGCTTCGCGGCCGGCCAATTTATTTTCGAGGCAGCGCGAGCTCGCCTGCAGGATCTGGTTTCGCCGTTCCGGAACAAAATCGGCGAGCGCCGGGTCGGTCAGAAGCAGATGGTATACGAATATCCTAAGCCCGATTTCCATGTTGTCCTTCGCGACCCGAAGGAACTCGTTCATGACGTAGCGGCTCACATGTTCGTCGCGGTTCGCGTAGGCCGACTTGACGATGAACTGGTAGAGCCCGCCGACATATATCTGCTTTCGCTCCGCCTCGCGGTAATAAAAAAAGGCTTCGCGCCCATAATCCTTGTTTTTGATATGGGCGTTGCAAATTTCGCCGAGGATAATCGGGTCGCCGCATTCGGCGTAGACGCGCTTAGCCGCGTCGAGGTTTTCCTCGACCGCCGCCCTAAGCGAAAGCGCCGCGGCGTCGCCCCCGGACGAAAGGTACGCCTCGGCCATTCCGGAAACGTCCGCCGTCCTCGACGACGCCCAGCGCATGACGTCTTGAAACACGGACGCTTCGGCGGGATCGCCGCTTGATTCGTCCTGTTCGCATCCGTCGCGGTAATGCCTGTAAAGCGCCTCGTATAAAAAAATGCTCCTTAATCCCGACGCGTACGAACGGCGAAGGCAGATGGCCGCCTCGGGGCGTTCGCCAAGCTCCAGGTGCAGTATGCCCGCCATACACAAAAAGGCGGGATCCTGCGCGCCGTCGTCCTTAGGCCTGACGAAATCGTTGAACGAGCGTATGTGCTTCCTCGCGGAACGCACGCGTTTCTGCTTGATTTCGAGGCGGGCGTACAAAAAGTTAAGGACCGCGTAGTAAAAGGGCTCGTTGTTTTTTAAAAACGGCCTGTAGCCCATCGCCGCGTCCAGCATCTCATTCGCGTGGTCCAGCCGGTCGTACTCGATCGAAATGAAAATAGCGAGCATATAAAGCCGGATGTCCGATTCGTTTTTTCGAAGCGCGGAAAGCGCGGAATGGTTCGCCTTATGGAGAAGCTTGGCGCCGTCCGGCGCGAGCTTGTGCCCGAGCCAGCAGCGAAGCGAGAAGGCGACCGCCGCGTCGACCGTCGGGTTAAGGGAAAGCTTCAGCTCGAGCGCGTTTACCTGCTTCTCGAAATTAGATAAAAAATTATGGCCCGCTCCGGATTCGCCTACCATTTGCCCACCGTAAGCGGAACGTTTCGTTTGACCGCGCTTTTTTTCCAATATGCCTTAAGTTCGATTGTGGTTTTTAAATACGGGATTTTGCGAAAGACCACCTGCGCGGCCATAAACGCGCCGAGCCTTATCTCGAACGGGATTCCGCTTCGCTCTTCGACTATGTACTGCTTGGCTGCGAACTTGACGTACGGCTCCTGGCAGAACGGCTCGACGATAAGGTCCTCGCCCGTATTGTTTATGACCTCGACCGTTCCCTTGTCCTCGAATCGGTACGCCTCGCGGTCGAGCTTGAACGCGAGGGGCTTTTGCCTGCGCGCGATTATTTCGACGACGTTCGAATCGTCCTTGTTCGGTTCCTGGCCGAGCGCCACCCTTTCGCGCTCGTATGCGCCCGGGACGCGCGCCGGGTCGATTGCGAACTTCACGATCGTCGCGTTCGCCTCGTTGAAGTCGGACGAAATCAGGCGCTCGACGGAAAGCTTGAGCCAAGGCGCGCGCGTAAGCTTTGTCAGCGGCGTCTCGTAATAGCCGGAATCCGTCTTCTGCACGATGAAGCTTCCCTGTATCGGCTCCGTTTCGCCGTGCTTTATCGCGAACCGGAGCCTTTTTATTGGAATGTGCATTTCCGTTTTGGGCTTGAAGCCGGAGAGGATGAAGAAACTGTCGAGGGCGCGCTCGCGGTTGAAGTCCGTGTGCAGGATCTCGTAGGCTTCCATGAATGGGTATCCGGCCGAAAGCAGGAACATGTAGAAATCGCTTTCGACGAAAAGCTTTTTTGCGTTGGCTGCGGATGTTTGCGCGTATTCGTAAAACTCGCTTAAGTTTACGATGCAAGGACCCTCCTGGGTGGCGAGCGCCATTTGGGTCAGCCTGATCGTGACGGGAATTTTCCGCTCGCCGCCGTTTGACGAAATAATCGCGAAAGTTTCCAGGACGTCGCCGGGCTTCCAGCCGTCCGAAGGCCCCGGATCGAAGACGTATTTTATCCGCGTCTCGTTCCCTGCGAACTCGCTTGGGGTAAACGCGAGGCTCCTTGCCCGCGAGACGATTCGGCCGGAAAGGGTTTGCCCTCCGGAGTTTTTCACCGTCAAATAACCTTCGCTTCGGCCCTTTGTCTCGATTAGGATCCGCTCCGCGTCGACGGCGAGGACGGGAAGCGGATACTCAAACATCAATACCCGTTCCCCGAAAGCTTTTCGTGGATCGAAAGCAGGTTTGCCGAAAGCTCCCTGTTTTGGTTCCTAAGCTCCGCGAAAAGCGCCTGCATGTTTTGCGTCAGCTCGAGGCTGCCCGCGGCGGAGCGCTCGATGTTGGCCGCGATCGATTCGTTGAACGTTTGCGCGGAAGCCTGCGAATGCATCCTTATGTACGCGCCTATCCCGTCCCCGAGCGTTTGGGCCAGCCCCTGCAGCGCGCGTTCGTACGATTCGACCGTCGCCTCCAGCGCGCGCTGGTTGGTTTCGATGTATTCGGACTGCTTCGAAAGCGTTTCTTGAGCCGAAGCCATTTGCGCCCCGACGTCCCTGACGGCCTCGACCGCCGCGACGAGCGATGAAAGCTGCTGCGTCAGCGCGTTCGAATGGCCCTGCAGGTGCTTCGCCAATAAATCCGAAGCCGACATAATGTTGTCGCCGGCGATCTGCATTTTTTCGGAGGACTTGTTCATCTGTTCCTGGATTTGGCCCGCCTCGCCCAATGTCTTTTCCCATTTGCCCATCGCTTCTGCGGCGTCGCGGTTGACGTCGGACAGCTTGGCGTCCACCGCTTCGGCCAGCGTCGCGCCGATTTTTTCGATCGATTCCTTGAGCGTCGCCGACTGCGACGCAAGCGCGCCGGTTAACTCGTCCTTTAGACGCAGCACCGCGCCTCCCGAATCGGCGGCGAAGAACCGCCCGATTTCGCGTTCCACGTATATGAGCATTTCGTCGGAATAAAGGCTTTTCGCGGACCGAAAATCGAAGAAGGAGGCGCAGATTTTAGTCAGAACGAAGCCGCACGCCGCAGCCGCGCCGTAAAGGAAAGCGTACTCGCCGAAAGAGAAGGCGAGCAGCACCCCCGCGAAAAGCAGGCCGGTCTCGAGCGACTCGACCAGCGGCGTCAACGAAACGTAGCGCCACCCGAGCAGGCTCATCGAATCCACCTGGCGGTTTATCAGCGCCAAAGTCGGGATCCGCGAAACGCTTTTGTCCGCGACCCGGATATACTCGGCGGCGACTTTGCGGAGCGCCGAATTTTTTATTTTTTTTATGTCCTCCTTAACCTTCAGGTCCTTGGCGTCGAGCCTGAACGAAAAGTGGGCGGCGCGGTAAGCCGAGCAGGCGATTACCCTAAGCAGCAGCGCGAGGGCGAAAAGCCCCGCGTAAACCGCGGCGATTATCGCCTGGTTCTCGCGCGCGCTAAGCGTTTCGATGATTTGCTGGAAATACTGGTTCATGGCGCGGCGCCCGCGCATGTCGCGAGTTTTACCGAAAGCGCGAAAAGCTCAAGCGCCGTGCGCAGGTCTTTAAGTGATAAGCTCGACGGCGCAAGCCGTATGTTTCGGTCGCGCGGGTCTTTTTTATGCGGGTAAGTCGCGCCAGCCTCGGTGACAGAAAGGCCCGCCTCCTTGCAAAGGCGGACGATTTGACCGGCGGACCCGTCCGGCGCGTCAAACGATACGAAATAACCTCCGTCGGGGTCCGTCCATTTCGAGCCCGTCCCGGCGAGGCGGTCTGAGAGTATTTGCGAAACCGAGTTAAATTTAG
>WREB01000009.1 GCA_009779525.1 Defluviitaleaceae bacterium | reverse complement strand
TTCGGACGACGGCGGGCTATTTTCCGCGCGGCTAAAAAGCGGAGCATTGACCGAGCGGCAGGCGGTGATCGAAAAGATACTAGCGTTGGAGATCACCCCGCAGATGATAGCGATGGATCCGTTCTCCGGCTCGGCGGTCGTCGTCGACGTCAGGGACGGGAGCGTGCTTGCCGCGGCCGGGTATCCTTCATACGACAACAATTATTTCGTGAACAACTTCGACAACGAATATTATTACCAGGTCTATTACGACCCGACCGAGCCGATGATCGACAGGCCGTTTCGCGAGCCGCGCGCGCCGGGTTCCACGTTCAAGATGATCACCGCGACCGCGGCGCTCGAGGCGGGCGTGATAAACGCGTCTTCGCTTATTTACGACGAGGTGACATACAAGAAAACTGGGCTTCCGTACACCAATTGTTGGAACGCGTACGGGCACGGATGGCTGAACATTTATCAGGCGATACAGTTTTCATGCAACTATTTTTTCTGCGAGGCGGCGTACAGGCTCGGCAATGCCTCCAACGGGCGCACCCTGGACGGCATCGCGAAGCTTAACGACTATATGGTCTACTACGGGTTGAACGACAAAACCGGTGTCGAAATCGGCGAGCTCTACAACCAATACGACGGAAGCGATTTGCATTACAAGATTTCCTCCCCCGAGTTCAAGGCGTACCGCGCAAGGCTGTTCGACCCGTTCGCCCCGAGGATAGAGACCGACTGGTACGACGGCAACACCGTGCACACCGCGATAGGCCAGTTCGAGAATAACTACACGACGGCTACGATGGCGAAATACATTTCGGTGATCGCAAACCGGGGCGTGCGCTACCCGCTGCATCTCGTCGATTACGTGAAGGATTTCACGGGGAGCGAAACTTGGAGGCACGAGAGCGTTCCCGAGGAACAGTTCGTCGAAGTCGCGGATTCGACCTGGGATATAATACGCGAGGGGATGCGCCTGGTTACGCAGCAGGGAGGCACGGCGCAAAACTACTTCCGCGATTTCCCGATAAGGATCGCGGGCAAGACGGGCACCGCGCAGCAGCAGAGGAACCGGCCCGACCACTCGAGCTTCGCCGCGTTCGCCCCGTATGACGACCCGATAATCGCCGTATACGTAATGGTGCCGTACGGCGTCTCGAACGCGTTGACGCATATTTCGGCGCAGATCGCGATATACTTGATCGAAGAGGCGCTCTTGCTAGGTTACGGGCCCGAACGGCCGGAACCCTTGAACCAACTGCGGAGGTGAGTTATGGCCGCGAGGCAATCGGTAGTACTTAAGGGAAAAAAGGACGGAATCGATATTTGGCTCGACGAGGCGATCGAATTCGACGCGCTTCGCCGCGAGCTGCGCGAAAGGGTTTCGGTTGCGAAGCGTTTTTTCGAGGACGCGAACACGAGCGTCACATTCAGGGGGCGCAGGCTTTCGGACGCCGAGGAGAAGTCGCTTATCGACGTGATGCTTTCCGAGACTACGCTCGAGCTGTCCTTCGTCGGGTACGGGGGCAACGATAAGCCAGCTTTGGCCGCGGACGAAAAAACGGTAAAACAAGCGGACGGAACGAAGCCGGAAGATGCAGCCGGCGAACCAAGCGCTTTGCGAAAGGAATACATGACGGCGTATTACCGGGGCGGGCTGAGTTTCGGCCAATCCATCAGGTACGACGGTTCGGTGGTCGTCGTCGGCGACGCGAACGCGGGGAGCGAGATCGTCGCGGGCGGGAACATTACCGTGCTCGGGTCGCTTAAGGGGCTCGTGCACGCCGGGGCATCGGGAGGCTCCGACTGCTTCGTCTCCGCGCTTTTTTTCGCGCCGACGCAGCTTAGGATCGCCAACTTCATCACCTCCCTCCCTCCGATCAAAAAGGAAAGCAAAAAGACGCGCGTCCCGACTTACGCTTATGTCAGGGACGGGCGCATGTATATCGTGCCTCTTTGGGATTAATGATTTGGAAAAAACCGTAAAGCAAAAACTGTTGATCCTCTTAAAGTCGGACGCCGCAAAAAACATTTTTTTTCGCGTCCGCCGATTCGATTACGCGCTGGCGGCGGCGACGTTGGCGCTGTCGATTTTCGGCGTGCTGATGATACACAGCGCGACCAACACGGGCCTTGCCCCGTGGTATTCCGATTTGCATGCCAACCAGCGCTTTTATGTGATCAGCGGGTTCGTGCTTCTGTTGGTTGCGAGCTTCGTCGATTACCGCTTCATAACGCGGTTTTATCTGTTGATATACGGCTTGTGCATCGGCCTGCTGGTGCTCGTCCTTTTCGTCGGAACCGAACAGACGACCGCGGACCGCTGGATACTCGTCCCTATTCCGGGGACGGGGGGCGTGAGCCTTCAGCCGTCCGAATTCGCGAAAATATTCATGATAATATCGCTTTCAAAATTCATTGAGATTAAGAAGGAATCCTTTAATAAAATCCTTTACCTGCTTTTGACGCTTGCCGCGACGGCGCTGCCCGTCGCGCTCATACTCAGGCAGCCGTCGCTTTCGGCGGGTCTCGTAGTGGCGGTGACGTCCTTTTTCGTTTTATTCGTCGGCGGCCTGTACTACAGGACGATTTTAATAGGCGCTTTCCTCGCCGCGCCCGTCGCGGTCGCCGCCTGGCTTGACATGCGCAGGGCCGAACCGCTTTTTATAAAGGACTTGCTAGGCACTTACCAATGGCAGCGGATCGAGACGTACCTTCGTCCGGTCGCCGGTTCCGACGACGTCTTGCAAGTGGAGCAGAGCCTTTATGCGATCGGGTCGGGCGGGTTGTTCGGGAAGGGTTTCGGCAACAACGGATTCGTCATACACGGGCACAACGATTTTATTTTCGCCGTAACCGCCGAGCAGTTCGGTTTCGCGGGCTGCGCCGCCGTGCTTGGCGTCGTGGCGTTTATTATTATAAAATGCGTGTTCGTCGCGATACGCGCCGACGACCTGCAGGGGCGGATGATAGCCGCGGGCGTCGCGGGAATGCTTCTTTTCGAGACGTTCGTAAACGTCAGCGTCTCGACGGTCATCCTTCCGAACACGGGAATGCCGTTCCCGTTCCTTTCGTACGGAGGCACCGCGATGTGGGTGCACATGTTCGCGGTCGGGATGGTGATAAATATAGGCGTCCCGAGGGAAAAGCCGATGTTCGCCGGCGACGGCTGACCGCATTGCCGCGACGATTTATGTATCTTTATTAGGGGAGCCGTGGGGATATGAACGTCGCCTTGCTGGCGCACGACAATAAAAAGGGGCTTATGGAAAACCTCTGCGTCGCCTACAGGGGAATCCTCAGCA
This sequence comes from Defluviitaleaceae bacterium, assembly GCA_009779525.1. The sequence goes on along the minus strand of WREB01000009.1, from coordinate 8,983 downwards.
AGCACCAACTGTTCGCGACGATGACTACGGGCCTTTTGGTTGAGGATGCGATAAACGTCCCGGTGCGCAAATACCTCGCCGGCCATTTGGGTGGAGTCCAGCAACTTGGGGCGCAAATCGAGCTGAACGACATCGACCTCGTGATTTTCCTTCGCGACCCGCTCCACCAAAAAAACTACGAACCGGACATACAGACGGTGCAGCGCCTTTGCGACGTGCACAACATACCGGTCGCGAGCAACCTCGCGACGGCCGAGGCGCTGCTGATTGCGCTCGACAGGGGGGACTTGGATTGGCGAAACATAGTGGTGCGTTGAAAAAGAGGCTGTCCATACTGGAAGAGTTCAAGCAGTTCATCCTGCGCGGAAACGTCATGGACCTTGCGGTGGGCGTCATTATCGGCGGCGCGTTCAACAAGATCGTCACTTCGCTCGTTAACGACGTGATCATGCCGTTCTTATCGTTCATCATCGGAACCGACAGCCTTAACTCGAAATTCATAGCGCTCGACGGAAAGACGTACGGCTCCCTCGCCGAAGCGGGAAGCGCGCCGTTGTTCAAGTACGGAAGCTTCATCGCTACGATACTCGATTTTTTGCTTATGGGTTTCGCGATATTTTTGCTTGTAAAGGTCTTGAATTTCATAAACGGCAGGTTCAAGAAAGAAAAGCCGATTGAGGCGCCGCCGGCCGAAACAAGGGAATGCCCGTATTGCTTTTCCGGCGTCAACGCGCGAGCCGTCGTGTGCCCGTTCTGCACTTCAAAAATCGGCGCGTCCGGCGCATAAAACGGCCGCGGGCATCTTGCGGCGCAAAAAGCGGCGCTGTATACTTGGGACGACGAGGAGGTGAACTATTTGGCGTACATCATCAACGATGAATGCATAAGCTGCGGCGCTTGCGAAAGCGAATGCCCGGTGTCCTGCATCGAGCAGGGCGACCCGATATATACCGTAAAAATCGAGGAATGCATATCATGCGGAGCGTGCGCGGGCGTTTGCCCGGTTAACGCCGCGGTCGAGTCGGAAGGGTAAAAAAGATAAAAACAGCCGCGCCAAATGGCGCGGCTGTTTTATTTTCCATTCGCAACTGATAGCGCGGCGCCGACGGCCGTCGCGTATATCGCCCCGTCCGGCGTATGGAACCTGACCGGATGGAGGCTTTGCAATATTTCGAAGACGCGGGCCGCCTGCGGGATCACCGTAAGCGAACCGGTCAGCACGATATCCTTCACCGGGTCGTTTCGCGCCGCGAAGATCGCCATCATCCCGATAATCTCAAACATCATGTTGATAAGTCCAAGCACGATGTCCGCGCCGTTCGCCGAATCGCTGAAGTTCCCGAAATTGGAAACGGTGGTGGACGGGGGCATGCTTCCGATCAACTCCTGCGAAATGTCCCCTATGGTTAGGTCCACTTTCGAAAGGTCCCCCTGGGCCGCGAGCGAAGCTATCGAATCGATTCCGTTCGCCCCGGCGAAGCGGCTGCAAAGATTCATTAGCGTCCCGCCGCCGACTCCGCTTCCGCCAAGGTGGGTTATTTTCCCGCCGGACGCCTTCACGATGAACGTGCCCGTACCCATGCTGACGACGATCGCCTCGTCAAGAGAAGCCAGCGCCAATCCGCCGAGACCGTTCGCAATAAATTCGTCGACGCGCCGGGTGGGAATGTCGTACATCCCGGAGGCGAGGTGGGCGGCGCCGACTCCGGTCAATACGATTTGCGTGACGTCGCTCATATGCAGCCCGTGAGCCGATATGAACTTGCCGAACGCTCCGTAGGCGGAAGTAAGCCTGTCCGCCGCCTCCACCTGCATCATGCCGAGGCGGCGGCCTTCGTCCGAGTAGCCGACGATCTTTGTCGTTGAGCCCCCGACGTCGATGCCCAGCACTACTCGCATCGGCGGCGCCTCAGACTTTCTCCGTGATTTTTATCACCCGGGCGATGCCGGGAGCGAGCGCGGCGTTGACGGCGAATTCGAGTATGAAGTTCGTTCCCACGATTATCACGAACAAAAAGTAGATGACGCTCGTTTCCCCAGCCCATTCGTACAACAGGCTTTTGTAAAACAGCGTCAGCGCGGCGACGAAGATCCCGGTATTGACGACCGGACAAACCATCGCGGCGCAAAAGACGCCGGCGTAGGAATTTTTTTTCGAAAGAAGTTTATATACGAGGCCGGCGGCGTATCCCGCCGCGGCACTTTTAAATACGCAAAGAAACGCGGTGAGGGGAGGGTTGGCCGCCCAAAGGAGCGCCCCTCCGGGATCGAGCCCGCTTATGCAGCCGCCGAGCACGACTATCCCCATCGAAGCGCCGAGCATAAGACCCGCCGACGTTCCGTAAACCGCCGCGCCGACCACTATCGGCGCCAGCGCCATGGTTATAGAAAACGAACCGAACTTAACGAACGTGGAAATTACCTGAAGGACGACGATCACCGCGATAAAAATCGCGACGCCGACCATCTTTTTTGTTTTCTTTGCAGATTCGTTATCCATGCCGCGCACTCCAAACCCGATGATTTAATCGCGGAGTTTAGCACAGCTTGGCCCGCCTTGCAAGGATTCTTTACGGGTGATACTTAAATAGTCGGCATGTTTCCGCACGGAACGAAGCGCAAAACGCCTCCGTTTCCGCGGCCGGAATCGATAAACGTCCGGCGGCGCTTGTAAACGGAACAAACTGCGGCTAAAATCCGTTAATAACACTGAGGGGGTTTATCATGCTTCCGATTAGAAAACTTGTCGCGGGCGACGCCGGCAGGGTCAAGGAATTTTTCGGCCAAATGGGCGGCGAATCGCGCAGCTTCTTTAACGTCAACTCATGGAACGAAAAGAAAACGATGGAATTCTTCGACGAGGAGAAGCGCGACAAGAACGCCGTTTACTGGATCGCGCTGGACGGCGATAAAATGGCGGGGTACGTTTTCCTTAACGACATGAACAGGGGTATCCCGTGGTTGGGAATTGCCGTCGCGGAGGACTGGAAGGGAAGGGGCCTCGGCAAGGCGCTGATGGAAAAGGCAAGGGAGCACGCCATTTCGAAAGGCAAGGGCGGGATTTTACTGACGACGCACATCGCGAATATCAGGGGCCAGGCGCTGTATTCGCGCTGCGGATACGAGAGGCTTGGAATCCATACCGGCGGCGAAGTCTTGTTTTTGCTCAGGTTTTAAGCGTCCCGCGTTAAAATTGATAGGCGCCGAAATTTTTATTGATTTTTAACCGTCAAATTGATAGTATTGCCATTACATGCGTATTAATAATGAAAAGCGGGGAACCCCTATGAGGAGTATAAGATTCATAATTATGTTCGCGGCGCTGATCGCCCTTTCGACGCCGGCCTTTGTCAACGCGGCCCAAGTCTCGAGGAACATATCCGGCGGGCGGACCTACGTCTTCACGAACGGCGACCCGCGAGCCTCGGCTTACGTATCGATCGGCGGGGGGGCGCGCTACGATTACGTCATACGCGACTCGCAAGGCGAAGTCGTCGACTACGGGCTGGGCTCGGGGCGCGTGCAGGTCCGAAACGGCGGATCGACTTCGGTGACGCTAAACGGGGCCTCCCAGGCCTCCGCGACATACAACTCGTCGAACATCGCGGTCCGCGAGGCTAGCGGCCAGGCGTTAAGCCGTATAAGCGTCGCGGGCGGCAAAACCGTGACGTTTGTGAACAATACGGAAAAAGGCTTGTTCGTCACGATCGGCAGCGCCAGCCGGACCGAGTTCGCCGAATACGACTGCGCGGTTTTCAACCGCTTCGGCGCCTCCCAATTCTTCATGAACGGCTGCCGCTACACTTCGCTTTTCATTCCCTATCTGGGAAGGGCTTCGTTCACGCCCGGAAAAAACGGGATGGTCTTCACGATCCCGACCGGCTGGAACGGAAACGAACTGACATTCATCGACGGGGACGGCCCGTCGCTTTCGGAAATGACCCTCCTGTACGGAAAATCATATAGGTTCGTAAACAACGGCTCGGTAGAATGCGTCTTCGATCTGGCTCGCGGGCAGTTTTTGAGCTACGAGTACGTCATGACGGACGAATGGGGCTACACGACGGGTTACGGGGTCGTGGAGCGCCTTGAAAAATTTGTGCTCGGCGCCCAGGCGAACATCGTGATAACCCCTTACAGGCGCTCGACGCTTGCCGATGACGAAGAAGGGATTAAACTTATTTATCCCGCCGAATTGCAAAGGCAGTTCGGCGTTACGGAAACGGGCAACGGCAGGCTTACTTCGTACAGCGTGCCGGTCGGCGGGACGGTATCGTTTACCAACGACGGGGATATCCCGTTCACGTTCCGCGCCGACCCTGCCGCCGCGGCCTCCGTCATAGACTATACGTACGGGGCCGCGTCGGGGGAGACGCGCTCGGCCACCGACGTTTCGTTTAACGAAATGACCGTCGCCGCCGGCTTTACTTGGACGCTCTCCGTAAAGCGAGGCCTTCCGCTCGAGCTTCGGATCCCGGCTGCCTGGCTTTCAGAAGGGATTTCGCAAAGCGGCGACGCGAGGCCGGCGCTTGACGAATACCAATTGGCTCCGGGCGCCACGCTTATAATAGAAAACGAGGAGAGATCCCAGGCTTACGAAATCCGGTTCATGGCGTCGCAGCCGATCCACGGCTTCGCGTTCGACTATATTGTCGAAACCGAAAGCGACTTGACAAAAAGAAACTCCTCGAGCGAAAGCGCGCTTACGCTTCCGCCTCAAGGCGTGCTTGCCGTAACCAACGCCGGAAAGACGCAAATGACCGTAAGCGTACCGTCGTCCGGTTTAGTCGGCGCGCGTTTCAGCACGGAAAGCGCGCTGGTTAAGCACGCGCTTTTGCCCGGCGAATCATTGTATTTCGAAAACGCGGCCGAAGAAAAATTTTATCAGTTGATACCGCAGCACGGGCCGGAAACATCCGCTCTTGTCGTCTCGACGCTCGAATACGCGCATAAGGATACTGACGGCGATTTCGTCGACTACGGCTATATCGACACCAATTCGCAAATCCTGCTCGGTCCGGGCGAAACGGCGCTGTTTTCAAACAATTCCGGAAGCGAAGTGGAATTTATCGTACCGGTTACGTGGCTCGGGGGTTTAGTCGTCGCGCAGTCAGGCGAACAGGCGCTTTTCACCCGCACAATTATTGAAAATCAGCCGCATGACATAATAAATTTGGATAAAAACTACGACGCCAGGTTCAAGGTGCTTTCCGAACGGAACTTCAACTCGCAGTACGACTTCGTATCGAGGGACGACCGCGAAATAGTATCTTACGGAGTAAACGGCGCGGGTTACGCTACTTTATACGGAGGTGGAAAAATAACCGTAATGCCGAGAAGGGGGTCGAGGATCACCGTATGCTATCCCGCCGAATGGAACGACGATTCGGTAAAAATTTCGCAGGTCTCCGACGCGCCGCTATACAGGAAGGTGCTCAAACCTAACGAGCGCCTGACGTTCAATAATAAAAACAAGGTTTCGTACACGGTGCAAAACAGCAGCGTCAACGGAATCGGCCGGTATTATCTGCGCGAGGGCCAGACGAACGTCAAGCTGGAAAAGGACGAACGCCCGGTCACAGGCGCGATAACGGTCGGCGAGCAAAAAATCGTGACTATTATGGCTGCGACGGGCGCCGACCTGGAAATATGGATACCGCTCGAGTGGTCGAAATTTTTGATCCGGTAAAACCGCCCGCGGAGGCGAATGAATATGGCTACGAAAATTAATAAACGCAAGGCTACCAAAAAAATCGCCGCGCTTGCGCTGGCCGGGCTTATTCTTTCGCAATTTGCCGCGGTAAAAAACGCCGCGTACGCGAACGACTATGTCGTCAACACGCTGATCGAAGTGGAGATGGACGACGAGTTAGGCTACGCCGTCGTCGACGTCCTAGACGGCGTCGAGGCAAGGTACAGGACGATGGATTTCCCGGACATCTACGGCGAATACAGCTGCGCCGGCTTTATTAAAACGTATTACGCGGCCGTTTACGGCATTGAGGTGACTAACCTTACGGACACGGGTCCGCTCATGCCTGAAGACCAACTGATCAGAGTAGACACGCCTCAAAAAGGAGACATAATCTTCTACCCCGAACCGCCGAACCGCAACAACCACAGCGCGATCGTCAAGGCGTTCGACGGGCAAAAAATCATGGTGATAGAGCAAAACTACAAGTTCAGGTTTTCCGGAAGCACGTACACATACCTTAACCGGACGATAGACTTCCCCCCGGACGAAAACAATTTCTACGAAATATGGCGGCCCGCTTTCGTTTCAGACGAACCGTACGAAGTTGCCGGCGATCATTTCGAGGAGTTTGAAACAGACATGGAAATACCGGAATTTTTTCCGGGCGGCGAGGACGAGGTCGGGCCGAGAGGCCTCATTCCGGTTCCCGAAGTCGCCGCCGAACCGGTTTATTCCTATGAGGCGATCGTCATGATCGGGCGCATGGCCATCACCGTCAACGGGGTGGACATGCCGATCAACGCGCCCGCGATGATCGAAAATAACCGGACGATAATGCCGCTTCGGTTCGTGAGCTACGCGCTTGGGCTTAACAGCGAAAACCTGATTTGGGACGCCTTGAATCAAACCGTGACGGTCGTGAACGGGGACGACACGATAATGTTCGTCATCGGAAGCGACGTGATGTACATAAACGGAGTCCCGTTCGGCGAGACGATGGACGTGCCCGCGCAAATCAAGCCGGGGGGCGTTACCTACATACCCCTCGCTTACCTTGCCACGGCGCTTGGCGTGGATTATATATGGGTCGAGTACGACGATTTAAACAAGGCGGCGATTTTCTATAAGTTTTAGCTTTTTCCGGTTTGCCAAGCGAGGCTAAACCCTTTCCAGCTGGTACGCGAGCATCGCGGTTATCAGCCTCGAGCGGTCGTTCTCCCTTCCGGTAAAATCGAAGACGAAACCGTATTCGTATTTGTATTGGACAAGCTGCGTCCCTTCCCTTCTGCGCTGCAGCCTCGAGGGAAGTATGAACGTCCTCAGTTTTCCGAGCGCGAAGCTGAGCGCGTACTGGTGATCGCTATCCCTCTTCTCGAACAAGTCGTTCGATAAAAGCCCGAGCCCGTCCGCGCTGATGTTTATCGAAACGCCCTTTGCCTCGGGTTCCCCTTCGCCCGTGTTTGATAGGGAGGTATACGCCTTTACGGCGACGGACATCTCTATGCGCGGCTTAGCCCTTTCTATCTGCTTGAATTCGGACGTTTGGTTGACGATCAAAAGAGGCTTGTCCTCGCGGACGGCCTTGCCCATAAGCTTTCCGTTGAATCCGTAAAGGCGCTGGTTGTTCCTCGGGCCCGAAAACAGCTCGATTTTTAGGTATGCGTCGCCGGGCAGTTCGTTTGATTGCTGGCTTAGCGGTTCGCATTCGAGAAGTATCGAAACCCTGCTTTCCAAATCGTAGAACCTGCCCCTGTGCTGGCCAATTGTCTCCTCGCTCCGGTTGCAAACCATAATCGTCACCGGAGTGTCACGGTCGACGAAACGAAGCTCCATATTAGTCCTCCGTACCGAAACGGCGGCCGGTATTTCCGCGCTTCGGTTATATTGATGGCATTATACGATATTTGCGGCTCCAATAATAACTTTACTTTTTATTTCCGGCGTGATAAAATGCGCGTCGCTTTGTTTAACCGCTCGGAGAGGCTTAGCGTTAAACGGCGCAGGCCGTGCCGAATCCGGCGAGTACGCTTCGGTCCATGGAGGTGTTTTTATGTATGCGGTAGTTGAAACGGGAGGCAAGCAGTACAAAGTCCGCGAGGGAGACACGCTGACTTTAGAAAAACTCGAGGCGGACGCGGGTTCTTCTTACGCGTTCGACAGGGTCCTCGCTTTGTCCGACGAAGAGGCGACGGTTTTCGGCTCGCCCTATATCGAGGGCGCGTCGGTGACGGCGACGGTCGTCGGGGACGGCAAGGCGAAAAAGATCGTGGTCTACAAGTTTAAGTCAAAGAAGGGGTACCACCGTAAAATCGGCCACCGCCAGCCGTACACGCGCGTAATCGTGGACGCCATAAAAAAAGCGTAGGCTTGATTTCCGTAACCGTATCGCGAAAAAAAAACGGGCGGGTCAGCGCGTTTAACGCGCGAAACCACGGCGCGAGCGAGGTCTGCGCGGCGGTTTCGATGCTGGTCTTAAACGCGGTCAACAGCGTCGAATCGTTTACTGACGCGCGCTTTGCCTGCGAGTATGACGAAGACGGCGGTTATATAAATTTTTCGCTTGAAAACGTAAGGAACAAGAACGCGGCGCTCCTGCTTGACTCGATGGTTTTGGGACTGCGTTCGGTTGCGAAAAAATACGGCGACGAAATCGAATTAATCGAAAAAGAAAGCGAAGTGGCGATATGATTGAATTAAACTTAACATTTTTCGCGCATAAAAAGGGCGTCGGCTCGACGCGAAACGGACGGGACTCCGCCTCGCAGAGGCTCGGAGCGAAGAGGGCGGACGGGCAATTCGTGCTTGCCGGAAATATCCTCTACACGCAGCGCGGCACCAAAATCCATCCCGGAAGCAACGTAGGCCGCGGCTCGAACGACAACCTGTTCGCGCTTGTCGACGGGACGGTCCGCTACGAGCGCATGGGGCGGGATAAAAAAAGGGTTTCGGTTTATCCAACGCAAGCCGAAATGGCGTAGCAAAAGCAAACCCGCGGGAAACCGTGGGTTTTTTTATTTTCCCGGAAAATAAAGAGCATGACGGAGCTAACGGGATGTTCGTTGACCAAGTAAAAATAACCATCGAATCCGGCAGGGGCGGAAACGGCCACATCGGATTCAAGCGCGCGAAATACGTCCCCAACGGAGGCCCCGACGGCGGCGACGGCGGGCGCGGCGGCGACGTCGTGTTCGTTGCGCAGGAAGGGCTGTCAACGTTGATGGACTTCCGTTATAAACGCTCCTTCGCGGCCGAGGCCGGCAAGGACGGCGGCAAGGCCAAAATGTCGGG